>JAJYJD010000061.1 GCA_021789755.1 Bacteroidota bacterium | reverse complement strand
CCATAACTTCCAGATATACATTCCTTTTCCCTGAATCGGCAGCGAGTCTGGTGCGGAAATCTGTCCGGCGATTGCGTGTGGGAGAAATATGGTCGCCATCAGTGCGAATGAAGCGATAATTCCGAGAGCCTTCTGTCTCATCATGACGTTTCCGTTCTTGTTCACCTGTCTATTCGGAAGGAGGTGACGAGCTGGTTAAACTGCTGCACCGCCGTGTTTGTGGAGTCGCGGAGAGATTTCAAGAGTCTTGCTTTTACTTCTTGAGCCGTTATTTGTTTTCCGTCGACAAATTCTCCCGGTTTCACCCCGCTCACATCATGCGAAAACGAAACGATGTAGTATTTTCCCGATTGAAGGGAATAGCAGTTGATGACGGTTTCCCATGCCCCCATTCCCGCATAGACGGTCCAGTATTCTCTGGTAAACCCGATGGAATCGATTCGAACCGTGTCAACGAAGACCCGCTCTTTCAGTAACCGGCCGGCCGCCGGGCTATTGATGTACAATCTTCCACCGTAACTCCCCGGCAAGTCGACAAATGGCTCATTTGATACAAATATGCGCGCAACCGGAGAATTTCCGGATATTTTATCTGAGGAACCGAGGACCATCCTGTAACCGGCACCGACGATCTTCTCGACCTTTCCGATTTCGGGAAACGAAATCCCCAGAGCATTGTCTTTGAAGAGTTTCACTTCGCTCGCAGCCTTCGGCACGGTTTCCTGAGAGACCGCGACGCAACTCGACATGATAATCATAATTGCGGTCAATCTGTTTATCGTGCGCATCTACTACCTCCTTTGGATGGATCTGCATATAACGTAAAGAACAGGCATAACTTCATCAAGACAAACCGGTTTACGACCCTCAATGACGACACTCAGGCCGCGCGGTCACTGCGACCTTCTATCGTTCTAATCCTGTCACTTTACGACCATCATCTTCTTCGTCGCTGTGTATGTGCCCGCTGTGAGCCTGTAGAAATACACGCCGCTTGGGAGCCTGCTCGCATCGAAGACAACAGTGTAGTTCCCCGGATTTTGATTCTGGTTTACCAGTGTCGCGACCTCTCTTCCAAGAATGTCGTACACTTTCAGGGTGACCGGGCTGAAAGCTGAAAGCTTATAGCTGATCGCTGTTGAAGGATTGAACGGGTTCGGATAGTTCTGCATCAGATCGTATTCCGAAGCCAATTCGCCGGTCGGGGCGACCCATGTGGGCACCAACGTCCTGAACTTCAAAGTGTCCGACCACAGGCTGAAGCCATAGTCGTTACGTGCGCTGACTCTCCAGCCGTAGATGGCATTACCCATGAGTGAATCAACCGCGGCAAAAGAAGTATCGGCAGTCAAAATCGTGTCTATAACGGGGGATGTGAAATCCCCGCCTCTTGTCACCTGCAATCTGTATTGTGTCGCGTTGTCCCTCGAGTGCCAGGTGAATTTCGGCAGCAATGGTACATTCGTCAGGGCGTTACTCGGGGCCACAAGTATGGGCGATATCGGGAAACCTGTAGTGAGCGACCATGTGCCGGAGAAGTTGCTTGTCCCTCCCGCATTGGAAGCCGAGACTCTCCAATAGTATTTTTGCATTCCTTCCATTCCGGTCACGGCAAAGGAGTCTCTGGTAACTCCGGACTGGCGCACGAGGGGAGCTTTAGAGAAGGCGGAATCGGCCGAGACTTCAAGTGAATAAGATGCTGTAAGGTTGGATGGCTGCCACTGAAGAACAGTCGTGTCCCTGGCGTTGATGAAGTTGTCCGATGGAAATGCCAGCAATGGAGCCTGCGGCGAATATACAGGAACGACTGCCGACGCCGGGCTCTCATTCCAGTTCCTGTCCAGTGCCGTCACCGCATAATAATAAGGTCCGCTTCCGGCGGGAATCGGCGGAGCGCTGCTCGAGGTGTCGGTAACCAGCAGAATATTTCTTGCACTGTCTATTTCCGCGGCCGTGATGTTCGAATGATCGAATCTGTAGATGACATAACGGGAAGCCGTGTCTCCGTCGGAGGCCTTGACAGGGACTTTCCATGAAAGGTTGGCGCCGGCAGGACTTCCACCCGCGTACTGCAGACCTTGCGGTGGATTCGGTGAGATCATATCCTTCCACGTCATCTGCGGAATAAGCGCCGGGTAACGATAATAATTCTGTGTCAACGAATCGGCGAAGTTGCCGAAGTTGCCCGTGAGGCTGTTGGTGCTGAAGAAAATGCTTCCCTGAACTTCGTTATTGGTTCGGTTCTGATTCAACTGATGCTCGATCTCACCGGCTGTCCACTTCGGGATGCGGTAGGCAGCCTGTCCGATGTAGATGTCGCGCCCGTAATTCGCCGCCGAGTCAGCCCACCATGTCATGAGTTTGGCGTAATCCTGTGCACCTCCGTTGGGCCAGTACAATTGCGGCGCGACATAATCGACAATGTTCTGGCGCAGCCATGCCATGGCATCGGCGTAGAGCACACTGTACGCGTCGGTTCCGGTGGTGCCCGCCGGAACGCCGTTCTTCCAGATTCCAAACGGGGAAATGCCGAACTTCACCCAGGGTTTTACAGTTTGTATGCTGTCATAAACTTCTTTCACAAAAAGGTTCACATTGTCGCGGCGCCAATCGGCGGTGTCACTCATACCACGATTGTAAAGCCTGAAGGTCGCAGTATCCTGAGTTGTTGTTCCCTCGTAAGGATAGAAGTAGTCATCAAAGTGGATTCCATCTACGTCATACCTTCTGACTATGTCCATGATTACCGAAGTGATATAGTCCCGCACCTGCGGCAGGCCCGGATTAAGCAGCACGAGAGTGCCGCCGCCGCTCTTGTTGTATGAAAGGATCCAATCCGGATGCCTTATGCTGACGTGCGATGAATCCAGAGTGAAAGTTCCAACTTTGTTTACCGCGCGAAACGGGTTTATCCAGGCGTGAAGTTCCATCCCGCGCTTGTGTGCCTCTTCGATTGCGAACTGAAGCGGATCATAGAAGGGTGAAGGGGGCTGACCTTGCTTTCCCGTAAGCCAATATGACCAAGGTTCGATGCCTGATTCATAAAGGGCATCGCATTCAGGTCTCACCTGCAAAAAGACCGCATTTATCCCCATCGCTTTCAGTTCGTTAAGGATCGTTAGGAGCTGTGCTTTCTGTTGTGTAACGGTCAAACCTGGTTGCGAAGGCCAATCGATATTCGATACTGTTGCAACCCAGGCGCCGCGGAACTCACGCTTCGGAGGAGTACTCAGTTGCGCCAGCAAAGGTGCAGTATTGATGCATAGCAGAATCATTACGACGATAACGGCAATAGATTTTTTCATAAACCGCTTGGCCCCAGCTTTCCCGTTCCACAAAATCTCTAGTTCCAGAAAAAAGGGGCATTTCCGCCATCGGATATGCCCCTTCATTGAAAAAGAAAAAAGTGCGGCCCATCGGTCGGATGAACCGCACTCGTATGCTTACTTCATCAAGAGCATCTTCTTGGTGATACTCGAGCCGTTGGACGTTCTCAGAGTGTAGAAATATACACCTGACGAGAGTCCTGCAGCGTTGAAGGTAACCGAATACTGTCCAGCCGATTGGTATCCATTGACAAGGGTGGCGACCACTCTGCCAAGGACATCATAAACGGCGAGGTTGACTCTTCCATTGGACTTCAGATCATAGTCGATCTTTGTCGATGGGTTGAACGGGTTCGGATAATTCTGCGACAGGGCATATGTCGAAGGAACGTTATTCGGAGTCTGGTTTACCGCCGTCGCTGGACTGGTGAACATCTCGAAGCCCGGTCCATTGATGTTGTACATTGCGAGGTAGGTGGTGTCGCCGGTTACGCTGAAGGCAATCCCTCTCGGATGCCCGTTCGCACTATCTGCGGAGGAATACTTGTAGCCGCCCTTCGTCGGGTCGCTGTTCCACACCCAGGCGATGCTGTCTTTCAGCGTCCAGGGGGTTGTCTTCGTATCAAATGCGTACCACTTATTCTGAGTGTATGCATTTGTCACGTACGATTGACTGAGCCACAAGTAATTGGTGCCGGGCTGCCAGCACGCGGATTCCGACTGCAGACCCTTAGCCTCGGTGTCAGCCACAGCATAGGTTCCATAAATTCCGGTTGAACTATAATAATCCCATACGGCGTTGTTGGTATAACCGCACCAATAGACGTGATTGCCATCCTTCGATACTTCAAAAGCCCTGGAGTACCCTCGAGTGGTATCGACCCAATTACCGACAAAAGCGAATGTATTGTCGATTATCTGTCCAGGTGCTACGCTGTCCAGGACTTTACCGATAAAGACATCACCGCTTGTGTCGGTGGGGCAGGCCGTCAGCGTGCTGGAATCGGGGGGAGTATACTTGCGGAGAGCAGCACCGGTCTTGTAATTGAGCTCGTAGACGGTGTTATACGAAGCGGCTAAGATGTCTCCATTGTATCTGTCAGTCGTCAGTCCACGCGCGCTGTTGTAGTTGGTATCCTGAATACCAGTTCCGCTGTAGATCTTGATCGGCGAAAATGACGCCGGAGTGCCGTCGGGGTTGTAGACGTGGATACCTCTGACTTTGAGAGTGTCACCCGCGGCGTTCCCAATTATGAGTGTGTCCTGCGCATAGAACATTTGAGTCCACACCTTTCCGTCAGGGCTGACTGCTACACCGTGCGCCGAGCCCTTGTAAGTGGTGTCCGGAAAGCATTTCTGGAATTTCCATTGCGCGTTTACTGCGGTCGCTGTCCCTAAAGCTGCGACGAACAGAAACAGTACGAACTTTTTCATTACAACCTCCTTAAGTAGTTGTTTTTGAATTTGGTTTTATATGGTACCCGGCAGTGCCAAAAAGGTCCTGCGCAGTTCTACCTAAGATGATCACTTCCACCTCCTCTCAAGACAATCTGGTTAGCGTATTTTGCGTTTATTTTCGGAAATATCCAAATCACACTCATTATTGAGCGCCGTAATTGGGCGCGCCGGAAGCTGGTGCCACGACACGGAACAGGCCCGACGTGGTGCTAATATACAAGTTAGTGCCGCTTCCCCATGATAGCGACTGGACTGTAGGCGCGAAAACACCGGGGTAGAGTGGCTCGTGACTGCCGTCCGCGTGGACTATGACAATTGCATCCGGAGCGTCGGTACCGATATAGAGATCGCCGCCCTGACTGAAAGCCATGGCAAGCGGTGAATAAGTGTTGTATCCGTACACTGCAGAAAAGTCAAAGTACTTCTGCGGCGTGCCGAGATCCCCGGATGCGAGAATGGGGAACTTCCAGACTGCCTCAGAAGAATCGATCCCCGCTGCCACGTACAGGTCTGCCCCGTATACCTTCACGGCATGTATATTTGCGGGGAAGGGGAAGCTCTTGACGACAGACGCTTGATTAATGCTGTAAATCGCGGTCCCGTTGCCGCCGGTCCATAATACGCCGTTCTGATCAAAGTCCATGTCCGTCACTTTGCCCGGCGTCTTCACCCAAAGGGCTGCCGCTCCTCCGCCCGGCCCGACTCTGAAAACGGCTGCCAGATTCCGGGCCAGGTAAAGATACCCTCCGGGCCCAACCTTAATTCCGAACCAGATATTCGTGGATGTTTCGAAAGCGGTGCTGCTGCCATTCGGAGTAAACTTGTATGTCCCCTGACCGACTCCGGCTTTCGTTTTTAAGTTCACATACGAGTTGCCGGCCGAATCTGTCGTCAGAACCCCGGGAAGATTTCCCAGGAGAGTTCCGAAAGGACTGATTGCGGGCAGCATTTTGTATAGAATCGTCGGGCTGAAATCCGCCGCACCGATGACGTACACTCTTACCTGGACGGAGTCACCCGTGACGTTTGGTGTTTTCAGGACTATGCGGGTCGAAGTTCCGGATACTAAAGTTGCCAGGGTGGAGTTGAAAAAGACACCCTCACTGTCAACTTTCGTGGAGAAGTTCTTCCCGTAGACTGTCAAGGTCCCGACGCCCCCCAAAGAAAAGCTGGGCGACAAGCTGTCCACGATCGGTTGCGGGAGGCTCTTCCAGTTGGGGTCGTAAAGGCTGGGAATCTCCTGCGGCTTGCAGCCGTTCATCTGCAGCGTCATCGCCAGAAGAGCGACAACTGCCATAAACGCTGTTACGAATTTTGAGGTCTTCTTCATTTTGCATGTCCCGGCAAATTTAGATTAAACTCTTTGTGTGATGTCATTGTTCTTCTTTCTCAGTAGGCAACGTTGAACGAAATTCTCTGCACGTTTGCGAAGCCTCCCGTGAAAGGTGTCCACGAATAGTCGAGGCCAAGATTGACTCCGCCTATGATTTCATGCAGGCCGATTCCACCTGCAAAGTGGTATACATCGTTGACGAACATGTAACCGGCCCTGAGGGCGATGACTTGCATGAAAGAGTATTCGGCCCCGACATTGATCTGCTCGGGGTAATCGCGCGGGTGTGTCGCGTCGACCGCCAGTGTGAAGGCTTGTTGTGTTGGATCGACGTTCCACATGTCGAGAATATTCATCGAAATCCCGAGATTGAAGATGAGCGGAAGATCGAAAGTTTCCTGCACGTATTTGAGCTCGCGCGAGAAATTTCTCACGTCCATCCCGAATGTCAGGCTCTTGAAGCCGGTCTTGTAGAGCATGCCGAAGTCGAATGAAAGAACGCTCAGCTTATTGCTTTGCGTCACGTTAATGCCGTTGACGACGTCTGTTATGCTCGTGCCAAGATTCTGTATGACGTAATTGACATTGCCGCCGACGGAGAATTTATCGTTGAGGGCCCTGGCGTATCCTACGCCGAAGGAGAAGGCGGTCGGTGAGAACGTCCCGACATCCTGGAATCCCTGCTGGTTGTTGGCGATTATCGTCTCCTGCAGGTCACCGTAATTTACCGACCTTAAGTAGAAGCCGACTACGCCGTATCGGCCTTTGTCGGGACTGATGGCGACGCTCGCAAATACGTGTTTTATTCCCGCGATCCAGTCGACCTGTCCGAAGGAAACGGACGCAAAGTTGGTAAGCCTGGCCATCCCGGCGGTATTGAAGAACAATGAGCTTGAATTGCCCTCCAATGAAGTCACTGCTTCGCCCATTGCCTCGGCCCTGGGATCTGTGGCAACGTTCAGAAAATCCATACCGGCCTGCGCCAGCTTTTGCTGCGCATATACGTCGCAAGCCGACAATTGGAGAATTACCTGAACCGAAATTGAGAACGCCATTAGCGGTACGAAGGATCGCATCCTGTTGACTCCAGTTCTATTTTTCATGTCCGTCACCTAATGACCACGAATTTCTTTATTGCAGTTTGTCCCTGCGGCGTTTGAAACACCACGATGTATACTCCGCTGACAACTATCTGATCGGAGGATGTGGTGAGATTCCAGTACTCGTCACCGCTTCCGTTTGTATGTTGAATTGTCCTGATCAGCTGACCGAGCTCCGTGTAAATCTTGATCGTGCATTGCGGCGGGATATTAAGGAATCCGATCTGGTTCGGCTCGCCGACATAGCGGAGCAGATTCGGGTTCGAAGCGAGAGTGTATGGATTCGGGACTACTCTGATGCTATCGAGATGGAGCACGCCGGGTCGGAGAAGTTTCGCGGGGTCGTATGTTTGAGTGTAATACCTTCCGCTTTCCAGCGCCGTGCCGGCAGGCGTGCCAACGCCTCCGGTATTGTCGGCGGGATCTCCTACCGAAAGGATGTAATAATAATAATCATATCCGCGCACCGCGGAGATATCATCGTAATGGGTAACGTTCGGGCCGCATTGGTAGAGGAGTGTGTATGCACTGTCCACAAGTCCCTGTGCCCTGTATATCATGTATCCGTCCACTGTCGGGCCGCCCGAAGGAGGATTCCATGAAAGTGCAATCTTGTTGCCGCCGGAGGTCACTGTAAACGTCGAAGGCGGAGCGGGGGGCTGGGGTAAATTGTAGCCCGAGTGATAATTTGCGAGTGCGCGTCTGAAAGTCTGGAAGAGCGAGTCTCGCCCGGTATATACTGAATCGTCTTTCTGAGCGGCTGTTATCTTTCCGAGCTTAAACTCGTGGCCGATCCTTATACATGCTTCCCGACTGAGCCCGGCTGCTGCCTCTGCCATTACGATATGCACGCTCTGACCTGGGTTGAGGTTGTACGGGCCGTAACCGCTGGCTACAGAAAGACCGCCCGTCGTGCCCTGAGAAGGATCACCACCGAGACCCGTTTTATCAGCGAGGCGCTGCCCGGACCAGGCCACCTGTCCGTTAATCCAGCCCACCGCGTGACCGGCAGACATCAGACTGTATTCAAGCTGCATCTTCGTGCTGTTGAACTGGCTGTTCTGGGAATTCAAAGGGTCATCCGAGCTCACGTAGGCTGTCGTGCTCGGCTCGTTCGGATCGTCTGTCGTGTCGGTAGCGGATTTGTCGGCATGAAGGGTGACTACGCCGATGAACTGGGCAGCTCCCAGTCTGCCTGTCGTATCGGTAGCCGGGGGCCCGGGCTGTGAGATCGGCGCGGCCCAGATCGGGCCACCGATATTATCGCTTGGCGGCGCTCCAGCAACTCCAAGGCCCGGCATACCGGTCAATGAGAAGCTTCCGTATGACGGGTTGTTGAAGTTCCCGAGCCATGTGTACTGTGCCCTGACGTCGTTGTCCCCGTTTACAGGTTGGCCCGTGAGGACATCAGACCCGAAGAAAGTAGTCGACGGGGTCAAGCCGTCTCCGCGTGTATCGCTGTCGGCCCCGATTCCCCAGCCGGCGGAATTTGCTCCGATAACGTAACGTACGTCTGCACAAACGGCATACCTACATTGCCAGAATACTCGGAGTCCTGTAAGAGCCTGGTTCGAGTTATTCTTGAATGTGTAGTCGTAGATTATGTAATTGTCGTTGTACTGCTGGCTGAAGCCGATAATCCTTCTCACCATCGTCAGCCCGATTGAAGTCTGAACGCTGTCAAAGATTAATCGGTCTTCTTTCAGGCTTGCGTTTACGTTGTCGACATCGGGTGGAATTGCATACGACGGGTTGCCGTCGACGATGACGCTGGGGAGCTGGAACTTGTCGGTCGTGGTGAAAGCCTGCGGGACGAATTCAGAAGCGTCGCCGTCGTACCTCGGCCCAAAGTGAATGACTTTATACGGCCAGGTAACGCCCTGCGCATCTTTCCAGTTTGTGACGCCAATCCAGATGCCTTTAGCGGCTTCCATGTCCTGGTTCGGATAGATTGCAGGCCAGCGGTCACCGTCCTGCTGGACAAGGACTCTTTGTTCCTCGTACTCGGAACCTGCGTTTGAAAACCAAGTTTGAAACGATCCGATGTCCATCCACTTGGTTGCGTACTGTGAGAAAGCGGGACCGTTCATTAATAACATTACGAGCATCGCAATGCTCAGAGAAATATTTGCAGGGTATTTCAAAAGTTTCAATTTCATTTCTGCTCGCCTTTCACGGTATGTCGTAAGTGAGTTTGATACCGTAATACACCGTTCTTGGGTTGAGGAAAGCCATCTGCCACAGGTTAGGCATGTTGATGTATGGTTTGCTGGATGTCTGGTAATCACCCGGTCTGTCGTTTCCGGGCGTATTGACATAGCCCAGCTTCTGGTTTGTGGCATCGCCCGCGATCGAGGCGGGGAGATGGAGCGACATCATGTATGCATTGAAGTCGAGTCCGTTATAGAAACCGTAGTAGGGAGACATGTACTTGTAATTGAAAATGTTGTATATGTCTGCGAACACGTTCAAATCGACCCCTAACAGGTTGATGTCGCGGCTGATTCGGAGATCGAAGTCGAGGTAGTCTTTCCACTGTACGTTATCCTGCACACCCGGGATTTGTCCGCCTCCGGCCCAGGTGAACCATTCTCCCGCGCTCCAGCTTCCGAGGAGATTGACGTGCCAGTCAGCCAGCGGCTTTATTTTGTCCCCCCACGTCGGACCAAAATCGCGCGGCGTGAAGAAGTCCAGGTTGAGGCGCGCATAGGGCTGCGGAATAGGCTTCGTCTGGTAAAGGTCAGTGTAATTTGTCAGGTCGTACTGGCGTTGGTCGGCAGGGCTCTGGTAGGAGGTCCTGAAGCCAAAGTTGCCCCACGTTTGGACCATGTAAGTGTAGTCCACGAAACCTTGAAGCCAATCGCCTCTGTTCTTGGAGAGAGTTACTTCGAAGCCTCTGATGTCTTCATAGTAATTGCTTGTGTAAAGCAGATAGTTGACCTTGGAGTCAGCACTGTGATAGCTTGTTCCCGTATAGCTTCCGTCAGGAGACCCGCGTTCGTTGGAGACATCTTTGTAATAACCGGCTATATGCAGCAGGTATTGGTCGAACAGACTCTGTTCGAAACCGAGCTCGTATGCGATCGTTCTCGGCAGAGGAGCGTTTGGATCAGAAACCAGGCTCACATTGTTCGTTCCGGTCAGCCTGCGGATGAGATACAGGTCGTTCGGGTTGGGCATGGAGTAAAAGTGCCCGTAATTGAAATAAAGTTTTGAATTAACCGTCACGGGGAACGAGACTCCGAGGCGTGGCTCCACGTAAATGATGTTCTTCGTCGGAGCCTTGGACACGGTGTCGAGTCCGATAAGGTCCGACCCGGAGAAAATAATGGAGTACGGATTGTCTATGGTGTACCATTCGCCGCCGGCGTGAGAGTCGTCAACTCTTATGCCCAGATTTGCGATCATCCCTTCGAATTCCAGTTTATCCTGCAAATACAGAGATGCACGGACAGGAAATGTATGCCAGTGAGAGTGGGAAGTCCCGGTCGGCAAATAGCTGTCGACGGTCGCGTAGTTGACGTTGTTGTCTGTGTAATTGAACTCGATGCCTGTCTTTATCTGATTATGCTCGTCTATCTGGCTGGTCAGGTCGAATTTTGCGTTGTATACGCTAATCTGGCTGCTGTCCCGGCCGGTGCTCAATCCCACGCTCATTCTCATACCGTCTATTGCAGTGGAGGGATTTGGCCAGAAACCGACGGGTGCCTCATCCGTGAAATAGTAATTTCCGAATTGATAGACCCGCGAAGTGTCACGGAGCGGACCCGGGTTTGTGCTGTAACGCGATCCGAACTCGCGAAGAGTAACATCATAGTACGTGGAAGGAGAGAGCATCTGCGAGAGCCTGGCGCCTAACATATTGAATTTGACGGTGGTCGGAGCCCAGTAGTCGGCAGTAAACATGCGGGTGTCGATGTAGCTCACCTCCGACATGCTACTGGAGATACCGGAACTCGACTGGAATATTCCCGGCTGACCGGCGTTGCTGCTGCTGGTCCCCGCTTGTTGGCCGAGCATACCTTCGACATTCAACGTCATTCCCGATCCGATATCGGAAGTGAGTTTGAGAGAGCCGTTGTAGTTCTCGTAGGCATCGGTCGCTAAAGGAATCATATACATGGCCTGATGGGTTACATAAGAGGCCCAGAACCTGAGGTTGCCGAGTTCTTTGCTTACTACCGGGAACGGTCCGCCAAAACTTGCATCGATGTCATAGTTCGGTTTCAGCACGCTGAAGTCTTTTCTGTGCTGCCACTCCCACAACCTCTGCGCCGCGGTTGGACTCAGGAATCTCGTGGAATCTCCGCCTTGCAGAGACTGCTGCGATACTGAAATCCAGCCAGGGAACTGCGGATACTGCTGCTGCGTGTATGAGTTCCACGCCCCGTCGCTCGTGCCATAGTATGCGACCGCCGGATCCATGTACGGTCTTACATAGTAGAAATCCATCGAGTTGAACGCACCGCCGAAATTCTGGGCCTGCGGTGGCGCCATTCTCGTTAGGACGCTTATCGTGTAGTGATTTGGACTTCCGTCTCTTGTAATGACGTTCACAATTCCCGAACGTATATTCCCATATTCAGCGTTGAAGCCGCCGGTTTGGATTTGCACGTCTTTGACGGAAGTGTAGCTGATGGTGGTATAAGGCGCGTTGCTTCTTTCATCGCGGAGAGTGAAGCCGTCGACCATAAAGGCAGTCTGGTCGTTCCCTCCGCCACGAATCACAAGTCCGCCTTGAACGCCGGCTTGCAATCCTACCACAGTGGTGACATTGACGGCGGGTATGGATTGAATCTGAGCGGACGTCAGGTTTGTTGTGCTCGCGGAGACGTCCTTTTCGATCACCGGTCTCCTTGCAATAACGGTAACTTCATTTGTCGTGATCGCTGCCTCGGAGAGAGGCACGTCCAGGTTTGTGGTCTCGTCAATGTTGACGCGGACGCCTTCAACGGTCGTGGTCGCATATCCAACCATGGATGCCCGGACCTTGTAGGTCCCCGGCGGGACGTTCAGAATCACGAAATAGCCGTTGAGGTCGGTCGATGCCCCGAGCCGGGTGCCGTCAATTACCACTGTGACGCCGACAAGTTTTTCGCCACTCTTTGCATCAGTTACGGTGCCTGATATCTTTCCGGTGGTGCCGGCAAAACAAACAGCCGACGTCACGAGACCAAGGTAGCAGTACACAATTAGCCTTCTCATAATAAGCTACACTCCTGTCTAGTGTTCAGGAATTCTTCTTGATTGATTTGAGACGGAAATGTTCCCCCTGAAGGGAGGTAATCTGTAAACACTACTCGATTCAATCCTCCAGTTTGCTAGGTCGGTGAAGTATAACTACCGCATCTGACTTTGTCAAGCTCAGATTAAAATGATCTAGGCCCGGCCGATGCCGCAGATGCTTCATACACTTCTTTACATTTGGTATTTATTATTTATTAGATGATCTCAATCGAGAATTTCCTCCCGGTCGTCTTTGAACCGGTTCAAAGTTTAATTCGTGGGTTCAAAAGAATGATCGCCGATACCAGTCAATTAGATCGACTCGGCACCTGCCGATTGCTGTCTCAGTCAGACCGGCACGATCCCCCTTGTTAAAGTCATTGTGGATTTCTTGACATCATCAGTCGTAATGCCGGTAGATGAAAAGAATATTTGCAGATAAAGGCAGGAATGATGAACTTGCTGAAAACAGGTGAAGTCGCGTGGCAGATATGTTAATATTGTACGGATATCTGCCAGTTCAACTGCGAAACCTCAATGCGCCCTAATTAGGAGATATGATGAAGAAATTCTGCAGCTCAATAGTGATAGTACTCTCCATGATGTCAGCCGCAAGTGCTCAGACATTGCAGGACTCCGTCGCTGCCATGGCACGAACCTTCAAAGGCGATGTCGGGATATTCGCGATCGACCTCGAAAATGGGGACACTGTTTCGTACAATGCAGACAAAATGTTTCCCACGGCGAGCGTTATCAAAATCTACGTTCTAGCGAAGCTGTACCAGGAAATAAAGGAAGGAAAGCTATCGATGAACGACCAGGTCACGCTCCACAATTCCGACAAAGTTCCGGGGAGCGGCATTCTTCTCTTCATGCACGACGGCATGAAGCTGAGTTTGGGCGACCTTTCATGGCTCATGATTAATATGAGCGACAACGTGGCAGCAAACCTGCTCACCGACGAAGTTGGCGGCGTGATGAAGGTGACCGACTTTATACATTCCCTCGGTCTTACGCGGACTATGGAGCTCGCGAAGATTTTCGATCGGAGGACATACCCCGACTCCGCGCTCAGAAAGATCTACGGTATTGGTGTCACTACTCCGCGCGAGACCGCTACCTTCATGAAAGAACTGTACCAGGGCAAGATCGTGGCCCCGAAGAGTTCGGAGGCGATGATAAATCTGATGAAATACCAGTTTTACAATACAAGCATACCACGCTTCCTGCCGACGTACCGCGATACTATAGAGATTGCCCATAAGACCGGGGCGCTGGATGACACACGCAACGATTGTGCAATCATTTTCACACCCAGGACAAACTATGTGCTTTGCGTCTTCACCACAAACGACAAGGACCGGCGATGGATAACCGACAACGGTGCTGAAGTGTTTATTGCCAACGTGTCCCTTCTCATCTATAACCATTTTGTAAAATAGGAATTCCGAAACGAGGTAGAAATTCGATGTTCAAGAATCACCCCAAAGGTCTATTCGTACTCTTCTTCACGGAAATGTGGGAGCGCTTCGGATTCTATACCGTTCTCTCGATTTTTGTGCTGTACCTTACCGAGAATTTCCATTGGAGCGAATCGACGGTCGGGAACGTGTACGGCATATTCATAGGCACAACGTTCTTTCTCCCGCTGATCGGCGGATGGGTCGCCGACCGCTTTCTCGGCTATGGCAGGACGATCCTGATAGGCCTGTGTACCATGGCCGTCGGATATGCACTGCTCGCCACCCCGACAAAGGAATCGTGGCTGATGTTCACAGCATTGGCTGTTATCTCCGCCGGCACCGGCCTATACAAGGCAAACATCTATGTGCTCGTCGGAAACCTTTATCCGAAGACCAGTGCCTCGCTCAAGGATGCTGCCTTCAGCATCTTTTATATGGGGATAAACCTTGGCGCGTTCCTCGGACCGATAGCCGCATCGTCAATTAAAACCTTCATGATCGATCATTATGGCCTGACGCTTTCACGAGCTTACAACGCAGGTTTCGGTGCCGCATCGATAGGGATGCTGCTTGCGATTACAATTTTCCTGTCGTTCAGAAGGTATCACAAGATGGCTGACTTTCGAACTTCCGGCCGCCGGGCTCCGGTTACTGAGCCGGGAACGCAGTCAAAGGCAGAAGAGAAGGACAGGATAATATCGCTTTTGATAGTTTTCCTTTCGGTGATCTTTTTCTGGATGGCATATTACCAGAACGGGTATACGCTGACTTTGTTCGCGAAGGACTACACCGCTGCCTACGTCGGCAGGTTTACTTTCCTTCTTTTTGATCCTGTATCGCTCCTGTCGATACTCGCCATCTTGCTCGCGATCTCCATCGCGGTATCCAAGTCATCCACAAAGAGAGCGAGAATCACTGGGGCTGTTGTATCGGTCGCGGCACTTCTTACCATGATTTATAAGTTGACTGGTTTCTCAAATACTAATCGAATCTCTCCGGAGAGTTTTCAGGTATTCAATCCTCTGTTCATAATCTTCCTTACACCGATACTTGTCGGGATATTCGGCTACCTGGGGAGAAAATCGAAGGAGCCGTCGTCACCTGCTAAGATGGCAATAGGATTGAATCTGGAGGCGCTCTCATTTGTCGTGATGATATTGGCATCGCTTGGACTTCCAGCATTCAACGCAGTAATCCACTCGAGCTTCTCTCAAGTC
>JAJYJD010000354.1 GCA_021789755.1 Bacteroidota bacterium | reverse complement strand
TATTGCGTCATAGACACCTATAGTCTTACCAGCGATATCAGAATCAGTATAACTACATTTATATGCGAACTCCATCCAAGTCTGTGTCTCTGCCGCCTCGGCCTCCGCGTCATTGAGTTTCGAGACAAAAGCATTAGGATACCGTCTTCTTCTGAAAGCTTCAGCGATATTGGCACAGACCGATCTAGAGGATCTCCTAACTTGATCCGTCAAAGAATATCTCTCCTCCTTAGGAAATGATTTCGATAATTCAAAAATCCCCATTGACGCACTGAACGCCTCCTTATAAACCTCAAGTTCCTGGTGTCTTCTAATCTTCATTTCGCCTCCCTCCCTTTCTCCTTGTCTCACAGTCTCCCTGTCTCCCCATCCCCCTACTTCCTCCCTATTCCATAGTACTCAAATCCCACCGACCTTACCTTTTCCGGGTTATATATGTTCCTGCCGTCGAAGATCACATGTTCCTTCATGAGGCTTTTTATTTTCGCGTAGTCCGGCTCGCGGAATTCCTGCCACTCGGTGACAAGTATCAGGGCATCTGCGTTTTTCAGCGTGGCATACTGATCCTTCGCGTAAGAGATTTTCTTTCCGAAGATCTTCTCGGCATTTTCCATCGCGACGGGGTCAAACGCCGAAATCTCGGCTCCGCTTCGAAGCAAGGTTTCGATAACGACGATCGACGGAGCCTCGCGCATGTCGTCCGTCTTCGGTTTGAACGAAAGTCCCCATACCGCAAACTTCCTACCTTTCAGGTTGACGCCGAAGCGTGCGGCAATCTTTTCCGGGATTACCCGCTTCTGCTCTTCGTTCACGGCGTTCACAGCCGAGACGATGGGTGTCTCTACGGATGCCTCTTCGCCGATCTTGATAAGCGCTTTCACGTCTTTGGGAAAGCAGCTCCCTCCCCAGCCGATGCCGGGGAAAAGAAATTTCGGACCGATGCGGTTGTCGTATCCGATCGCACTTCTCACCCTGTCAACGTCTGCGCCGAGTTTCTCGCAGAGCCGGGCCATCTCGTTCATGAAAGAGATCCTGGTGGCCAGAAAAGCGTTCGCGGCATATTTGACCATTTCGGCGCTCCGCGTATCCATGACGAGTATCGGCGCGCCCGTCCTGACGAACGGCTCGAACAGTTCGCGCAGAATATCCTCGGCTTTCCTGTCTTCGACGCCGATGACAACCCTGTCCGGGAACATGAAATCCTGTATTGCGTTGCCTTCCTTCAAAAACTCGGGGTTCGAGGCAACTACAAATTGCTCTCTCTCGTGCTTCCGGAATATCTCACGGAGCTTGTCTGCCGTCCCGACTGGAACAGTGCTCTTCGTTATTATCAATCTAGAACCATCGACAAGCTTCGCGATATCCTCGGCGACCTGCATTACATATTTCAGGTCGGCGCCGCCATCAGCACCAGGGGGCGTCGGGAGACAAAGAAAAATCGCTTCGGACTTGTGAACAGCCTCCTTCAGCGATGTGGTAAAGGAAAGCCTTCCGGCTTCCAGGTTTTTCTCGAGCATCGCATCAAGGCCGGGTTCGTAGATCGGGGATTGACCTTTTTTAAGCTGCGCGATCTTCTTCGTGTCAACGTCCATGCAGATAACATTGTTTCCCGTCTCCGCAAGACATGTCCCGGTGACAAGTCCGACGTAACCCGTGCCGATAACTGAGATATTCATCGTTTTTCTATGCCAAATTGTTTCAGTTCCGTGAAAAGGATTCTCTTACCGCAGGTGAAAGCAGGCAAGGACTTGCGTTAATATAATTCCTACCCGTCGGCACATGCAAACCTTTCGGCTTGGGCGAGGACAGATGCGGTCAAAGGTCAAAGACTGACGGCCGGACACCCGACAGACGATGAGGACTTCTCAAAAAGAGCCTCGTGCTCTTATTAGACCGGCGAGCATCGATGAGATTGACTCAGCTTCGCGAACAAACTCACCTCCCTGCTCCTTTCTGAGGCGATTAATTCGCACAGCAAGAAGGAGTTGAGTCCGCGACTCACCAGACGAGCCCTTCGCGATCTTAAGGGAACGAATAAACTCCCGATTAGAATTTCGTTCAAAACCTTCCGAAATGTTAGACGGAATCGACAACGCTGCCCGAGTTATCTGATCTTTGAAACCAAAATCGCTGCATTGCTTAAAAGACTTATAGATCCTCGCTGTCAATTCGAACGACCTCTGCCATACCTGCAAACCTTCGAACCGCTGCCCCGTGATTACCCTCCATTCTCTTTACTCGTAACGGTTGACCACCTTTTACTTTTTACCTCTTTACATGTTGGAAGGCCGCAATTGTATCGACGACGTATTCAATCTGTTCACGGGAGAGCTCGGGATAAATCGGAAGGGCTATAGAATTTTCGGCGGCAAAATTCGATGCAGGGAAGTCGCTGTCTTTGCTGTGCAGATTGGCAAAACATTCCTGCCGATGAAACGGAACCGGATAGTAAATCTCCGTCCCGATCTCCTTTTCAGTCAGATACTTCCTGAGTTCATCCCGACTTTCAACTCGGATTACGTACTGGTTGTAAATATGATAATTCCGCACTGACCCCGATTTGTATACCGGTTTCGGCAGGAGCACTTTGTTTCGGGCATCGAACGAGATCTTGCCCTCGCCTTCCGCCGTTTGTCGGTCGACAAAGAATGAAGTATAAAGTGACGCATTCTCGCGCCGTTTCTCGGACCAGGCGTCGAGATGTGGAAGCTTGACGCTGAGCACTGCAGCCTGGAGCGCGTCCAGCCGGAAGTTTCCGCCGATGACCTTGTGGTAATATTTCGGCTTTCCGCCGTGGACACGCATTATTCTCAGTCGCTCGCCGAGATTGTCATCGTTCGTCACCACAAGCCCCCCGTCGCCGAACCCGCCGAGATTCTTGCTTGGAAAGAAAGAGTAGCAGCCGATATCGCCGATGGTACCGACCGGCTTGCCGTCCTTGTACTGAGTACCGATCGCCTGTGCTCCATCTTCGATAACCTTGAGATGGTGCTGCTTCGCAAACGCCATGATCGGCTCCATATCGGCGCTCTGTCCGTAGAGATGC
>JAJYJD010000060.1 GCA_021789755.1 Bacteroidota bacterium | reverse complement strand
CTTGCAAATGCGCTTCAGAAATTCTTCGTCGAGGAGACCAGGCTCGGTATTCCGGCGGTCTTTCACGAAGAATGTCTGCATGGATTGGCCGCGAAGGACGCAACTAGCTATCCACAACCGATCGGATTGGCATCGACTTTCAACCCGGATCTTATAGAGGAGATATACACCGCTATTGCGCAGGACGCGCGTGCCCGTGGAGCTCATCAGGCGCTCACCCCGGTGCTTGACGTTGCCCGTGATCCGCGCTGGGGAAGAGTGGAAGAGACTTTCGGAGAAGATCCTTACCTCGTCTCGCAAATGGGCGTCGCTGCAGTCAAAGGCTTTCAGGGCGACGGGACCTTCAAAGATAAGAAGCGAGTCATCGCTACGCTGAAACACTTCGCTGCGCACGGCCAGCCGGAATCGGGCTCGAACTGCGGTCCTGTAAACGTCTCGGAACGCCTGCTCCGCGATATCTTTCTCTTTCCGTTCAGGGAAGCTGTCAAGAAGGGCAATGCAGTCAGCGTTATGGCGTCTTATAATGAAATCGACGGCGTCCCTTCCCATGCCAATAAATGGCTGCTCCGCCACGTCCTCAGGGATGAATGGGGATTCAAAGGTTATGTCGTTTCCGATTACTATGCCATCACCGAACTGAACGAGAAGCCCGACACTCAAAGTCACTCGCTTGCAAAAGACAAGAAAGAAGCCGCGCTCCTCGCGGCAAACGCCGGTGTGAACATCGAACTTCCCGACATCGACTGCTACCCGAACCTTACAGCACTCGTGAGCGAAGGCAGGCTGAGCGAGTCTGTTTTGGACGAGCTTGTCGGTTCGCTCTTGGAGTATAAATTCAAGCTGGGGCTCTTCGAAGATCCTTATGTCGACCCGGAGAAGATACAAAACGATAGGAAGCTGGATGCAGACAGGAGCATAGCGCTGAAAGCTGCTCGTGAGACCATCACGCTCCTGAAAAATGAGGGCAACCTGCTGCCGATCGAATCCGGCAAAATCAGGAGTGTAGCCGTGATCGGCCCGAATGCAAACCGGAGGGTTCTCGGAGGTTACAGTGGTGTGCCAAAGTACTACACGACCGTTCTGGAAGGCATAAAGGCAAGAGCTGGAAATAAGATAAAAGTCCTTTACAGCGAGGGGTGCAAGATTACGGTCGGCGAAAACTGGAATGAAGACAAAGTGGCTCTCGCTGATGCGAAAGAGAACCGGAAGATGATAACCGAGGCAGTTGAGACCGCGCGAAAAGCCGACGTCGTGATTCTTGCACTTGGAGATACCGAACAGACGTCCAGAGAAGCCTGGAGCAAGACGCATCTCGGCGACAGGGCAAGTCTTGACCTGGTAGGCATGCAGAATGACCTGGTGAAGGAAGTTGTCGCCACTGGAAAGCCGGTTGCCGTGCTTCTCTTCAATGGTCGGCCCACTTCGATGAATTACGTGAACGAGCACGTGCCGGCGATACTGGAATGCTGGTATCTCGGACAGGAAACCGGGGGCGCCGTCGCAGACGTGCTCTTCGGGGATTATAATCCCGCCGGAAAACTTCCGATCTCCATACCGAGATCAGCCGGTCATCTGCCCTCCTACTATAACTACAAGCCGTCCGCGCGCAGAGGATATTTGTTCGACGATATTACCCCGCTCTACCGGTTCGGCTACGGGTTGAGTTATACGACATTCAGTTTCAGCAACCCGAGACTGGAGAAGTCTACCATCCGAACGGATGAAACCACAAGAGTTTTGGTGGATGTCAAGAATACCGGAAAACGTGCAGGACAGGAAGTCGTCCAGATGTATATTCGTGACCTTGTCAGCTCGGTTACCAGACCCGTGAAAGAGCTCACAGGATTCAGCAAGATCACGCTTGAGCCGGGCGAATCAATGACCGTTGCGCTGGCAATCTCGCCGGAACACCTGTCGTTTACAAATATCGATATGATCCGCACTGTTGAACCCGGAGATTTTGAGATAATGGTCGGGAATTCTTCCAGAGATGAGGACTTGAGAAAGGTAATTTTGCGTGTTATATAAAACGGGCAGATCCGCGCGAAGTCGTGCAGACAAATACAGGCAAATTGTCTGAAAGGTTGTAGGCCGGAAGCAGAAGAACCCGCGAAATGTCAGGGCTGGCGTTCACAATCCGAAGCACTATTCACTAAACCCGACAAGGAATGCATCGTTTATGGCAGTGTGATTTGAAGAAGTAAAACCAAAAAATCAGGGCAAAGTCGTGCAGACAATTACGGGCAAGTTGTCTTTGAAGGAAAAAGTCGGTTATAGCCTCGGCGACACCGCGTCGAATCTCTTTTTCCAGACCTTCGTACTCTTTCTCCTCTATTTCTATACCGACGTGTTCGGTCTGCCGGCAGCGGCAGTCGGCACGATGTTTCTCGTTACGCGCATATGGGACGCGTTTTTCGATCCGATAATCGGCATGATTGCGGATCGCACACATACACGCTGGGGCAAATTCCGTCCGTTCCTCCTCTGGTTCGCGCTCCCGTTCGGAGTAATAGGGATCCTTACCTTCACAACTCCCGGGTTCGACACATCGGGCAAACTGATTTACGCCTATGTCACTTATTCGCTGATGATGATGCTTTATTCGGCGATCAACGTTCCCTATTCGGCGCTGATGGGAGTCATTACACCGAACTCCGAGCAGCGGACCGTCCTGTCGTCTTACAGGTTTGTATCTGCGTTTGCCGGCGGGTTTATCGTCCAGGCATTGACCATGTCGCTGGTCGGTTACTTTGGAAAGGGCAACGAGTCTTTGGGATGGCAGTGGGCGATGGGCTGCCTCTCCGGCCTGGCATTCGTTCTGTTCATGGTCACCTTCATGACGACGGAGGAGAGAGTTTTTCCGCCGAAGGGGCAGAAGGCAAATTTCAAACACGATCTGCGGGATTTGTTCTCAAACAAGCCGTGGCTTCTAATTGCGGGAGCGACCGTCTTCCAGCTGATGTATATAGTGATGCGAAGCTCGTCGATAATGTATTATTTCAAATACTACGTCGGCGATCAGACTTTCAATATTTTCGGGAGCGTCATAAACCTTTCGTTTGCAGGATTCGCGTCCTCGTTCATGCTGACCGGCACCGTTGCCACGATCATCGGTGCCATTCTCACGAAGTGGTTTTCGAGGGTGTTCGACAAAAAGAACACGTATCTCTGGTTCCTGATCGCCAGTGCCCTGTTGAACACCCTGTTCTACTTCATGAAGCCGCAGAATGTCCTGATGATCTATACTCTCAATCTGCTTGTGTCGTTTTTCTTCGGCCCTGTTTCAGTGCTCCAGTGGGCGATGTACACGGATACCGCCGATTATTCCGAATGGAAAAATACGAGGCGTGCGACCGGCCTGGTGATGGCGGCGTCTCTGTTCTCACTGAAGCTTGGGCTGACTCTGGGCGGTGCAGTCGTCGGATGGATACTGGCATACCACGGTTTTGTCGCCAACCAGACGCAGACCCGGGAATCCGTGGACGGCATCATTCTCCTCCTGAGCGTTTATCCCGCCGCCCTTGGCGTGCTCGGCGGGTTGTTGATGCTGTTCTATCCGCTTACAAATAAGATGATGATAAAAATTGAAGAAGATCTCACTTCACGCCGCGGATTAATCGGCGGTGCTGAAGGCGCATCGGAAGCCAGGTGAGTGCATGGGTTCGCAGATAGGACATGGATGGTTTTCGGATGTCATTCATGACGACCGGGATGGCGAAATGAGCGTCGGCAGTTCTTCTGATCGCAATTGCACCGGTGACGGCAGATTCTGCTTCTCCCTGAACCAGATCCCGCCCTTGGCTGCCCGGGCAGGGCGGGAAGAGTTAACTGATCCGGAAACTAAACAGACTTGCAGTGTGGCAAAGAAATCTTGACTACAGTCAGATCGGGCCGGCGAATAAACCCGCGCCGCTTGATGGTGATCCTGACGGCGCGGTCTGAGCGAACCGAGTCTGCAAGACAAAATAAGGAGGAATTGTTGTGAAAAGTTCATTGGGTCATATGACGGCGGTAGTGTCGTATTTGAGGAACGCTGAATATCGTTCCGGCATGGGAGCCCTTCTTGTCACGACATGCCTGCTCTTAATTTCGGCTCAGACGCTGATGGCAACCGGAATGATCAAAGGCAGGGTATTCGACCGGGACACCAGGGATGCACTCCCGGGAGCCACTGTCATGATCAAGGGAACGAGCCTTGGAGCTTCGACAGATCTAAACGGATCGTACACGATTTACAATGCCCCGTCCGGCCAGCAGGCTATCGTGGTCTCGTACGTCGGGTATGTCCAGACGAGCGAGAGCGTGAACGTTCCTGAGAACGAGACGCTGGAGAAGGACTTTTACCTTGAGGCCGCGGCAGTTCAGGGGAAAACCGTGATCGTGACCGCTCAGGCGATGGGCCAGATACAAGCAATCAATCAGCAGCTTGCGTCGAATAAGATCGTGAACGTGGTTTCTGACGCGAAGATTCAAGAGCTGCCCGATTTCAATGCCGCCCAGGCGATAAGCCGCCTGCCAGGTATATCCGTTACCCAGAGTTCGGGCGAAGCGAACAAGGTCGTCATCCGAGGTTTGGCTCCCCAATACAACGAGGTCGCCGTCAGCGGAATCACGCTCGCTTCAACCGGAAGCAGTCAGATCGGCGCGACTTCTCTGGCGACATTGGGGCCTGGCTTTACCGGTACAATTAATAACGATAGAAGCGTTGACCTCACCATGGTGACTCCGTACATGATCAAATCTATTGAAGTCTATAAAACGCTTACTCCCGACATGGAGGCAAACGCCATCGGTGGTTACGTGAACATGAATTTGAGGGAAGCGCCGTCCGGAATCCACGGAGATGCATTGTGGCAGTCTGGCTACACACAGAAGAGCAACACCTACGGAAACTACCGTGCAGTAGTTTCTTTGAGCGACCGCTTTTTCGGTGAGAAATTAGGCGTTTATGCTCTTGGAAATTTGGAACAATACGACCGCAGCGCAGATAACATGAACGCGAATTACCAGACAGCGGCTTCATATCTGGATGCTTCCGGGTACAGACCCGTTCGGGTGACCAACGTTACGCTCAGTCGACATATAGAAACCAGGAAGCGATACGGCGGAAATTTGATAGTCGATTACAGGCTGCCCTCCGGTTCCATCAAGTCGATCAACATGTTCAGCCGGTTGAATTCGAATTATCAGGACTATAATACGACCCTGAATTATAATAGCATCAACCATGACATGGATTTTTATTACCGGGGAGTAAACGGCAATACCGATCTCGCAGTCAACACCCTTGAACTCACAAACGACTTCGGGCTTATTTCGATCGACATCAGGGCGGCTAATACTTATTCGAGGAATCACCTGCCATCCTCGCCTTATTACCAGTTCTTCCAAAATAATGCCCTTACGAACTCTGTTACCGGCGACACAAATATAGTTCCCGAAAATTTGACGCATTTCGTGAACTACGGTCCGGACAGTACGACACTATTGGGATCGACGAGTCTGTTCAGCTCCGATTATCGCGAGAACGATCAAGTCTATAAAGGCGATTTCAAGATTCCGCTGAGCGTCGGCCCGGACGTCTCCGGTTTCTTCAAGTTCGGTGGAGAATACCGTTACAACTATCACACTAACGATCAGGCGACGCCGTACATATCGATTAACCGCGGGGCCACCACCTCTAACGACATAAATCGACAGGTCGTCGACTCTCTTTTGAGATACTATCCAAATCTGGCTTTTGGCAGAACAAATCAATTGGTGGCATCTAACTTCACCTCCAACGATCCGAAACTCAGGGAGAGCTTCTTGAACGACAAGTTTGGAAGAGTGTATTGGGCTTGCGACCCGAGCGTTTTGAATTGGATGATAAATTATATAAGCGGCACTCCTGCACTTCTTGCACCGAGTTCTGCGGGGGGATGGTTCAATGGTCTATATCAGCGGCTTCCCAACGATTACAAATATATCGAGAAATATTATGCGGCCTACCTGATGTCGGAAATCGATTTGGGTCCAAAATTCATGGTGGTAGGCGGCGCCCGTTATGAACAGGTTAAAGGTTTATACCTTGCGTACAACTTGATGGATGAACGCCAGCCGATATTTCAGAATGCCGATACGGTGACGGTCTACCCGCAGAATCATTACTGGCTCCCCATGGTACAGGCAAAATATGACCTCTTTGATTGGGCAGACTTGCGCTATTCATATACACAAACCCTTGCCAGGCCGGACTATACGCAGCTTTCGCCGCATTTCAATATCTCGGCCGATTCGCCTCATAACGTCTATGCAGGCAACCCTAAACTGAAACCCGCACAGGCGTACAACCACGATCTCCTCCTCACGCTTCATAACAACACCATCGGGCTTTTGTCCGTGGGAGGTTTCTACAAGGAGATACGTCATTTCACATATTCAACGTCGTACCATCTCCACAGCAAGACAGTCTACGATAGATTCGGTATAACAGGTCTCGACTCTCTAAACTCGTTCGCTCCTTATCTGACACCTGCGGATGACGATGCGACTCTGTACACTTTCATTAACAGCCGTTACACGGCTTATGTGAAAGGAATCGAGACGGATTTTGAAACGAGGTTCTGGTATTTGCCTTTCCCTCTGGATGGAGTGGTTTTCGGTATCAATTACACCCACATATGGTCGAACGCGACTTACCCATATTTCGATGAGAAGGCTGTTAGAGGAGTAATAACGCAGTACACCGACAGCACTCGCGCTGGGCGGCTGGTTTATCAGCCAAACGACATAATGAATACATACATCGGGTACGACTACAAAGGATTTTCAGCCCGCGTATCTTTCACTTTCCAGGGAAACTCCGTCACCTTTGTGGGAGCGTATCCCGAGCAGGACGGTTTTTCAAAGAACTATTTCCGCGTAGATGCTTCGGCGAGACAGATGCTGCCGTGGAAGGGGCTTCAACTGTATCTCGATGCCAATAATCTCAACAGCGAAACGAATATGTCTGCGGAGAATGCGATCGGCGGTTTCACTTCTCAACAGTACTACGGGTTTACCGCCAACTTAGGAATCAGATACACGCTGTGAGGAAGGTTATCTCTGAAACTTGCGAAGGTGGACAAACTCAGTCTTGCGTTGGCTTCGCAAGCTCTTCGCCGGATGAGTGTTTACTTGAAATTTAAACCCTTAAGAAGGAGGACTAATATGAAACATTTTATACGGTTGCTGCTCCTTGCGGCAGTGATGATTCCGGCGTCGCTGTACGCGCAGACGGATACCGTGACGGTGATCAGTGATCTTACTACAAGTACCGAAGGCAATCTTAACAAAGCTATTGGTGATATAATCCTGGCTGATTCAATTAATCATACCAATAACCTGTCGAATACAGTTTTCAAGTTACAACCCTACGGTTACTACATTCTCACCGCCACGATCACAACACCACCGCACTCACACCTTTATCTTATCGGACCGGACCCGGGCTCCACGCAAGAAACCGCCCTGCCTCAGATAGTGTGGACCAGCAGCGGCGGTGTCACCACAACTTATAATTTCGACTGTTATGGCGACGTTACGATGAAGAACATCTGGATTCTGTGTGCAAGAACGAGTGGCGCTCAAGTCGGGTCGAGTATCGTGATAGAGGACGATTCCCTCGCGAATCTGAGCGGCAAGGGCGAACGCGCGGTGTTCGACGGTTGCATAATCGATTACCAGCCGATAGGCAATGGCGGCGGAGCGATAGAGCCGGCGTGCAGACACTTTCGTGCGAAAATTACCAACACGTATTTCCGGAACCTCACCGACCCCCATTATATGTACTATGGCCGACCGGTCTCGTGGACGTATCAGAGTACAACATGGCACACCGACACTCTCATTTTCGAGAATTGCACGATTGCAAACTGCGGGTATGGTTATATGCAGGAATCGCCGGAATATGCCGACTACGTCTCGTTCAATCACTGTACTTTTCTTAACACGATGATGTACACGCTGGAATCGTCTTACTGGTGGAACCTATCGGTGACCAACTGCATCTTTATGAACTCATACTTAATGGGAGATATACCTTCGCAGGACGGGACCAGCATGACTCCTGTCGGCGGCGTATTGAACGTCGATAGTGTATCGACTTTCGGGTTTACTGTGCCTTTCACAGATTCCTCAACTGCCCCGGTAGATATGCAACGCCACATCCTCTTTGCCAACTGCAGTTACGGTCATGACAGCTGGTACGTCGATTTCCTGGCTCACAACATTTATAACGATACTGCCAGCACGCTTAACAAGATATATATCATGCCGATGATGAGCGGCAAGACGTACAGATACTTTTTTGCATCCGATTCGGCGGGTCATAAACGCTTTCCTTATATGAGCATGCTCAACATTTATCCGTCCAGCCTGGAAATCGATACTGCGCGTGGTGCTTATGACCCGAATGCAAATCCCGGCTTTGTTTTGCCTCCCACAAACATCGACAGCATCAAGGCTTTCTTTCTCGGCAGACGGGTGACGGGGGCGAATATCAGTTGGGCTTACGACCCCGCGTCGGATGTTCAGCAGGCCTGGCCGATGAATGAGGATTTATCCTACTCGAACTCCACGTTGATGACCGCCGGCATGGGCGGCTTCCCGCTCGGAGATTTGTACCACTGGTGGGGACCCCTTTCGGGGACTAACCACTACACTTTGTGGGCCGCTCAGGCGTCTGCGGAGCATGACACGATCACCAAGTGGCTCACGAACGGCGTTACTACCGACGCAAAAGAACGGCCGGGAAATCTACCGGCTAAGTATGAACTCTCACAGAACTATCCCAATCCCTTTAATCCGACGACTCAGATCGAATACTCGGTTCCTCAGCGAAGCTTTGTGACACTGAAAGTCTTCAATATTCTGGGCCAGGAGGTGGCTACCCTTTTCTCGGGCATCCAGCACCCAGGAAATTATACAGCCTCATTTAATGGTGAGAAGTTCGCCAGCGGTGTTTATTTCTACAGGCTGCAGTCAGGGAACACAACCCTGACCAGGAAATTGCTCCTCTTGAAGTAATAGCCGGGAGACGGCCGTCAAGTTACCGATGTCCAGTCATCGCGGTTGCGGCCGCCTTACTTTATGCGCAAGGTTATTAGTCTTGGAAACGCGGGCGATAAAAAGTCATACTCGAAGGAGGTGATCCTGGTAAAATTATTCTTCGTCGTGCACGATGCCCGAAAGGGCGCGGAAGGACGACCTCATTGAAGTTCTGTCTGAGGACGGCGCCAGGACCGAGGATTGTTCCCGGGTCGGCCTTCAAAAGAATTGTTTCTCCGACAACAAATCAACTCAGGAGGTAATATGAAAACTTTTATACGCTCATTCACCGCGGGAGTATTCTTGCTCCTGTTGGGATTGAGTACGTCGAACGCGCAGGAAGTGACATTCTCTGCCGGACCATCGATGTCGATAGCAGCAGGCGCCGCAAACGGTGGCTTTGCATGGGCAGATTTGTACGGGACCGGCAATTTGGATGTCTTTATTCCATCAATCAACATCATCAGGAATAATATCACTACGTTCGTTCAGGACGCGTCGGCGACCGTAAACATTCCACTTAATACTAACTCTGTCGGTGGATTGTTTGCCGATTTTAACGGTGACGGGGTCCCTGATCTGTTTACAACTAACGGCGGCACTGCTAGTTCTGGACTATTTTATAACACCGCCGGGGTGTTTGTACAGGCAACGGGGACTGGCGATCTTGCCACGGCAGGAGTCACCGGCGAAGTCTTCCAAGGGGCTTCGGCATCACCCATCGATCATAGCAACTACCTTAGCCTCTGCTGGCCGGGAAACTTCACCGGTATTGCCGGTAGTAATCAGGCAGCGCCGGTACCAGGCGGAGGCGCCATGTGGCTGCTTAAAGGAGGTGCGTCCGGTTTCACTAACGTCGCAAGAGGTGCAGCTGCGTCGAATCTCGCAATAGATACCAGCCTTTCATTTGAATCCTGGGATGTACGCTTCTTCGATGCGAATAACGATGGCTGGCAGGATTTATTGATGCCGAGCTTCCGAAATGGATTTTCCAAAGTAGACACCGGCACTTCGGGCGCCAGAAAAGGATGTGTCCTGTTCCTGAACGACGGAACGGGTAAATTCACTATTCCAACCGGAACGTACGCTCTTGATACCGCCGGAACATTTGTTACCAGGCACACAAAGAGCTACACCGGAGGGGACAGCACTTACCTCTTCGATAGCCTCTACGTTGTGGGCGTCGTGAAAACCGATACCGGAATCGTCGTCGACGACACGGTTCGCCACTTCGCTGCCATTGGTGAACAATGGGGTGACCTCAACAACGATGGTAACATGGATCTGATATTGAACGGGCTTAATGCAACGGACAACATGGATGGTAATGGAAACTTCGTGGCCGATGTTATCCTGTACGGAAAGGGAGACGGCACGTTTACGTACAAATGGGACGGAGTACACGTCGTCGCCAACGGATTGGTTCAGGCTACAAACCAACGCGCAATTGATGTGGGCGACTACAATAATGATGGGCTGGCAGATATATATACAAGCGGGACCTACGGAGCCCAACATTTGTACAGGAACAACGGTGATGGTACGTTCACCGACGTAGCAGCCCTGGATGCCCTGACCGCAGGTGGTCAGCGGGCCGGACAGTTCGTTGATTACAACAACGACGGTTTCCTCGATGTTTACATGTATACGGGTGGCAATAGTGTTTTGCAGAAGAACAACGGCAACACGAACAAATGGATCGGCTTCATACCTATCGGTACGGGCCACAATATGTCCGCAATCGGAGCGGTGTTCACCGTATACACCGGATCGACGAAACAAATTCGCGTTATCAAAGCAGAGGGCGGCAGCGCAGGCATGGGCGGAGAAGTGAGGGCAAACTTCGGTCTCGGAGCAGCCGCGAAGATTGATAGCGTGAACGTCAGATGGCCTGATGGAACGAACCACACTTACAACTTCGGTGCTGCGAACAATACGATCGCCCTCAATAAGTACTACACAATCCAGGAGGGATCGGTAATCCCGTCGGCGCCTTTGACAATGAGGCCGTCATGGGCGGCTGGAGACACGTCGCTTGCATCCACGGATACGCTCAGCTGGCACAAAGCTGTGTCGGGTGCGGGCACGACCAAATACCAGGTCCAGATAGCCTCGAACGCTGCGTTCTCTACGATAGTGAAGACGGTATCTTCATTAAGCGACACCAGCACCATAGTGAAACTTGGTCTCTCAACGAAGTATTACTGGCGGGTGCAGGCCCTGGACAACATGGTGCCGGGTCCGTATTCGGCGATCGATAGCTTCCGCACAAAGGTCCAGCCTTGCACTACAACTCCGGCGCTGGTATACCCGGTGCATAATCCGACAGACGTAGCTAGCAAGCCGACGCTGAAAGTGAGCTATGTGCCCACGGCTTCCACTTATCACTTCCAGCTCGACACTTTAAACGCCACTATGACCCATCTCATCGTCAACGATTCAACGAGCGATTTCGATACGACCTGGGCTGTCACGCAATCGTTGAAGCCGAGCAAGATTTATTACTGGCGTGTGCGTGGATACAATCCGGCCGGATCATCGGCTTGGTCGGGTGTTGACTCGTTCACTGTTATGTACCTGCCGGCCATCCCTGTGAAGGTCTATCCTACGCCGAACCAGGCTAACGTACCCATCAATCCTGTTACCCTGCAGTGGCGACATGAAGCTGGTGACAGCAACTATGTTGTCCAGATATGGAATTACACCAGCAGCGGTCAGGCCCTCATGGTTGACACGACAAAGCACGACACGTCCTGGACGATTCCAAGCGGCTTGATTAATCGTTTCACTTATTACTGGAAAGTGCTTTGCTACAACCAGGGCGGCGCGAGCGCATTCAGCGCTGTCGATTCATTCACGACGGCTATCGAAAGGCCTGCGGCTCCCGTTGCTCTTTCGCCGAAGGGCAGTACCGATCCCACTACGACCGGCGGATGGCCCAGAAGGTCCACCTTTGCCTGGAAGCCTGCCACGAACGCAGTGTGGTATCACCTGCAGATTGCATCTGCCAGCGACTTCTCCACTGCGAGTAACATCGTTCTTGATACAACGATGATTCCGGATACTACCTTCATGATTCCGGATACATTGGATGCAGGCACGACCTATTTCTACCGCTTAAGCTCGATTAACCTTGGCGGCGAAGGCCTGGTTTCCGGTGTCAGCACGTTCAAGACCGGGACCGGCGTGTTGGGCGTGAACGAACCTACGAATGTTCCAAAACAGTTCGCTCTGTTCCAGAACTTCCCGAATCCGTTCAACCCGTCAACGACAATTCGTTATGACCTTGCAAAGACGTCTTACGTGAGGGTCACGATTTATGATGTCCTTGGCAGGGCTGTTGCCAACCTGGTCGACGGCGTCCAGGCGGCACGCACCTACAACATTCAATGGAACGCTCAGAGATTCGCCAGCGGCGTATACTTCTGCCGTATTGAGGCTCGACCTCAGGACGGTTCAGAGATGTTCTCTTCGTTGAAGAAACTTCTCCTAATGAAGTAGAACTCTTGAGCATCTCGCTTCCCCCTCCCTTGATCAAGGGAGGGGGGAGTGAGAGTGTTGCGATGTTGTCCGCTGCGAAGCTTGCGCGGGGGCGGCAAGCGGCAGCTGCTCCGACTCTAAGAATCTCTTCTTTATGTCTCTTCGATCGGTAGTGAATGAAATCAGCAGGACGAAACATTTTGGGCACAAAGGCACCCGGTGCTGAAAGTTTCTGTTATCGATGCCGCGAATTGCTCCGTACCAGGAAATCATGAAAATGCTGCGGGATGGTATCGGACGATTCGTTCGCTGTCTTATCCAACCGGGATTTGGAAAGGAGACTACCTTGGCAAACAATTTATTACGTCTTCATGAACGATATCAGGCGGCAGGACTTATGCTTCTTGTTGCAGCGCTTCTTGTCCCATCCGAATCTTTTTCGCAGCTGGCGATCGGCAGGAGCAAGTTTCTCGGGAACGCGGTTACTTGGGGTTACAGTATCCCATCCAACTTTATCACTTACTGGAATCAGGTCACGCCGGGAAACGACGGTAAGTGGGGAAGCGTCGAAAGCGTTCAGGGAACCTACAACTGGTCGGGGCTTGACGCTCTTTACAACTTTGCCTTGACGAACGGTATTCCTTTCAAGGATCACAATTTGGTCTGGGGACAGCAGCAGCCAGGTTGGATTTCTTCTCTCGATTCAGCCGCTCAGAGGGCAGCAATAAAAGCGTGGATAGACACGGTCGGGCACCGCTTTCCACAGATGGATTTTATCGACGTCGTCAATGAACCTCTGCGCGCCCCGCCTGACGGAAGAAACGGTACCGCCAACTACATCCGGGCGCTGGGCGGGTCGGGAGCGACCGGCTGGGATTGGATCGTCACCGCCTTCACCTGGGCAAGACAAGCCTGTGCCCCCGGAGTCAAGCTGCTGATTAATGAATACAATGTATTGCAGGACAACGGCGTTACGAGCACCTACATCGCTCTCATAGACACTTTGAAAGCCAGGGGATTGATCGATGGAATCGGGATTCAGGGTCACTATTTCGAGTTCAAGAGTGCACAGGGCCTGACGCCTGTGTATTCTTATCCGGTAAGCACATTGAAATATAATCTTGACAGATTAGCCTCCGCTACCGGATTACCGATTTATATTTCAGAATTTGATATCAACGAGCCCGACGACAGCACTCAGCTTGCGAATTACAAGATATATTTTCCTCTCTTCTGGGAGAGCCCGGCCGTAAAGGGCATGACCCTGTGGGGCTACAATGAAGGGGACACGTGGAAAGTAAATGCTTACCTGGTGCGCCGGGACGGATCAGAGCGTCCGGCCCTTCAATGGCTGCGAAGATATCTTGCGTATTACCTGCTCCAACCTGGACTCGTATCGCCTATCGGCACGAACGGCGGGCCGCGCAATCCTCTCATGATATGGCATCCTTCGGTCGCTGCGTCGTCCTATCGTCTGCAGATCGGGACTGATGATCTTTTCAGAAATCTTGTGGTGGACTCGACGGCGGCGGACACCATGCTCCGCGTATCTCCGCTTGATGCCAACACCAGGTACTACTGGCATGTCTGCGCCATGAATGCGAGCGACACGGGTGATTTCTCCGCGCCCGTGAGCATTACGACCGGAGATACGGTGGAGACGGGGATAAACACGTTCGGAGAGATCCCGCATAGTTTTGTGCTTTATCAGAATTTCCCGAACCCTTTCAATCCGACGACTAATATCAAATATCAGATTGCTGATTTCGGATTTGTATCGTTGAAGGTGTACGATATACTCGGCAGAGAGGTGGAGATGCTGGTTAACGAGAGACAGGCCCCGGGGTCTTACTCCGTGAATTTCAACGCAGCCGGTCTTCCGAGCGGAGTGTATTTCTACAGGATTGACGTGGTCGGTGAAAGCAGGAAAAGTTTTTCGTCGGCGAAGAAACTTGTACTTGTGAAATAGTATCGGCTGAAACTCGACAGAAATGATTGTGAGATCAAGTCATGTGCGGTAACTCGACGAATGTGAAGTCAGTTGCCATCTTTTTGGCAATTGCATTAATGATATCGGGCTGCTCGAAAAAGAGCTCGGTCACAGGCCCTCCGGGAGGAACCGGTTCTGCGACTATTTACCTTGATAGCACGCGGCAGGTTATCAGAGGATTCGGTGCCGCAAACATTGTCGGCTGGCGGCCGGATATGACTGCCGGAGAAATTCAGACGGCTTTCGGGACCGGTCAAGGCGAACTTGGGTTTACGATAATGCGTCTTCGCATTTCACCGGACTCGACACAATTCGGCATCAACATCCCTTCGGCGAAGTCGGCATCTTCGATGGGGGTGACAATCATTGCCAGCCCGTGGACGCCTCCTGCGTGGATGAAGAGCAACGACAATCCTGTCGGCGGGACTCTCGATACCGGTGCGTATGCGGCATACGCCTCTCACTTGAAAGCCTTTGCCGATACGATGTCGGCAAATGGAGTCTCGTTATATGCAATCTCGGTCCAGAACGAACCGGATGCGGGTGTGACCTACGAATCATGCTATTGGAATGGGACACATTTTCTCAATTTCATGAAGAACAATGCGCCATCCGTTGGAGTCCC
>JAJYJD010000059.1 GCA_021789755.1 Bacteroidota bacterium | reverse complement strand
TGTCCGGAGCCTGGCGGTCAGCAGAAAAACCGCCGTCACGGTCGAAGACATCCAGAAAATAGTCGCCGCTGTTTTCGATGTCACCGAAGATCAACTCCGCGGAAAGACGAGGAAGCAGGAGATCGTGATCGCAAGACAGACGGCGATGTACCTGACAAAAGATATCACACAATTACCCCTGAAAACTATAGGAAGTCACTTCGGCGGAAGAGACCACTCGACAGTGATTTACGCGTGTCAAATTATAGCAGGCGAGCTTGCTAACAACGAACGTTTCCGCGAAAAGTACGATCGTATCAAGAAAAAAATCGAAATGATCGGAATGTGAACATGTTGTTGAGATGTATGTTGAGAACCCGGATGTTTATGTTGATGACGAAAGTATTATCCACAAAAAATCTTCACAAACCTTCCGTGTGTTGGTACATTGGTGTTTTCTAACACGGTCACCGGACAGCGATGTTTAGATCATCACATGCCATCATGCCCGTACATCTCTGAGTCGCATTGAGTTACGTTTATCCGACAACGGTTCTCAACATATCCACCGGCCTTATTGCTCTTATTATTTCTTAAGTATATATAAATATTATTATAATAATAGGGCGTTATCCACAAGCAGCGTCTGCGGGCGATTGATGAGATTTGCTTCGGTTTCTAGAAGAAAAGACCGGTCCGGATCTTTCAATTTTTTTTCTTTTGTCTTTGACCAGAGTCGATGTGATTAACAGAGGAGTAGTGCAGTGAAGAACAAAATATATTTTTGAAGTGAAGAGCGGCAGTCGGGCAACGTCATAAAGCGAGCCACAACCTAAATTGATAATTAGGCCGAAAAAAGGTAAATTTAGATTAAATTCACGCAACTCTAACTTGAAAAGTTCTGCAAATAATGGAGGCGGAAATGAAGTTTAAGGCAAATAGCAGGGAACTCCGGGACGTGATTGGCCGTGTAATCGGAGTGGTTCCTGTTAGAACTACGATTCCAGCCATAGAGAACCTGCTACTGGAAACGAGCAAGAAGAAACTCATCATTTCCGCGACCGATCTGGAAATATCAATGTCAACACAAGCCGACGTTATGGATGCCACCGATGGAAAGATCACCGTCAACGCGAAAGAGTTTTTCGACATCGTCCGCAACCTCGACGATTCGGACATAGAGATCAACGTCGACGAGAGTCTGAAACTTACACTGAAAACAAAGTCTGGATCGTACAAGTTTGCGTGCTCACCTGCGGAAGAATACCCGACACTGCCCGCCATCGGGGAGGCCGCAGAGGTGTCGACGATAGCGGCCGACTCACTGAGGACTGTCATCGAGAGAACTATATTTGCCGTCTCGAAGGACGAGCACAGGAGATCGATGAACGGAGTTCTGTTCCTGTTCTCAGGGAAGGGTGCCAGGGTTTACTCCACCGACGGACACAGGCTCGTCCGGATTGAAGACAAGGCGCTCGTCGATAAGCCGCTCAAGAGAGAGGCGAACATTCAGGAGAAGGCGCTGTCACTTGCGTCGAAGATATTCAGGGCATCAACCGTAGAGATTACAATCACGGAAGATCACATCCGGTTGAAGAACGCAGACACCGAGCTGATATCGAGACTGATCAAGGATCCACATCCCGACTACGAAGCGGTTATACCGAGCGATATCGACAACAACAAGCTGATGACGGTGAACAGGGCGGAACTTCTGGAGAAAGTGAGACGTGTTGCGATCCTGTCCGATTCAGTGAACCATCTTGTGAAATTTACCGTTGCGAAAGACCTCCTCACCATATCCGCGGAAGATACGGACAGGGGGGAGATGGGTGAGGAAAAGCTGCAGGTCCAGTGGAACGGCGGAGAGCCGTTAAACATCGGCTTTAATTCGACATACATAACCGAGGCGATGGGCAGTATCGACGCCCCCAAAGTCAAGTTCGCGTTGTCATCGCCGACGCGTGCCGCAACCATCAAACCGATACAGGAGGGCGCCAAAGCGGAAGCGGCCGCGCAGGATATTTTGATACTGATCATGCCGCTGAGATTAAACTAAAGAATGAAAGTCAGAAAAATTCAGTTAACAAACTTCAGGAATCATGCGGATTCTTCGCTGGAGTTCACCGGGGGAATAAACATCATCACCGGCGCAAACGCGCAGGGGAAGACCAGCATACTTGAAGCTCTCTCCTATGTATGCCTCACGAAGAGTTTCCTGCAGCAATCTGACGTGACGGTCCCGAGATTCGGCGGAGAGCACTTTGGCGTCGATGCGGCAGTGGAGACCGACAGGAACATCGTGAATCGGGTGCGTGTGGTTTACGAACCCGCGACGGGAAAGAAATATTTCCTCGATTCAAACGAAGTGAAGAAAAGCGCGGACGTGATCGGCTTGTTCCCGGTCGTTGTGCTTGCCCCCGGGGATTTTGCCCTGACGGGCGGATCGCCGTCGGAACGGCGGAAGTTCGCCGACATGGTGCTGTCTCAGGTATCCAGGTCTTACCTTGAGGAGTTGACGGAGTACAGGCGTGCTTTAAAACAGAGGAACAAAATACTCCTGGACGCCAAACTGAACGGCTCGATTGACAGCAACATGCTGTCTGCATGGACGGACGCACTTGTCGCGCACGGGACCGCTGTGGTCTCGCGGAGACGGCGTTTCGTCGATGAATTCCATGAGACGTTTGCGGCCTCCTATCGTTCGCTCGTGGAATCCGGTGAGCTGCCGGCACTGCGGTACGAGCCGTCGTTCGATGCGAACGGGGACATAGAATCGGAATTCCGCAAGGCTCTCCGCAATCTGGCAAAAGCGGAACGGGCGCGCGGCGCATCACTCGCCGGGCCGCACCGCGACGATATCGGTTTTATCCTGAACGATCTCCCGATAAGAGAGTTTGCGTCCCAGGGACAGCACAAGACGTTCCTGGTAGCGCTGAAGATAGCGGAGTTTCACTACATAAAGGCGATGCTGGGAGAAACGCCGGCAATGTTGCTCGACGATGTCATGGCCGAGCTGGATTACGGGCGCGCAACCCGCGTGATTCAGAAGGTCTCCGGACTCGGACAGACGTTCCTAACCGCCACGGACATGTTGAGTTTCGACGAGAAGATGCTCGACATGCATGACGCCAGGTTCCATTTCGTAAAGGAAGGAAATGTCGTGTGCGAAAACGGGAGCGCGAATCTGCAAACGTTGTCAGTCCGGCAGTGAACAAGCGACCGCCGGACGGCATCGAACCGGGTTTTCACGGAGTTTAAATTATCGACTCATGTCTCAAGCAAAGAGGCTCGGCGATCTCATAAAGGAATTTTCCCGACAGGAGACGGTCTCCGATAAACTGAGAGCATATCAGGTGGTCGGTGAATGGGAAAACATTGTCGGCGAACCGATAGGCAGGAACACCGAGATCGTCAGGGTCGAGAACGGAATACTATACGTCAAGGCCGCCACGAGCGCCTGGCGTAACGAACTCGTCTTCATGAAACCGGCGATATTGAAGAAGATCAGGGAAAACTACCCCGACTCCGGCGTAGACGAACTTTTTTTCATTTAGCAGAGGGAACAGATGGCAAAGAAGCAATCGGCGACGAAACAAAAACCGAAGAAATTGAAGATAAAAGAGAAGCCGGACAGGGGCAATTCCGCCGCAAAGGATAAAGAGGACCGAAAGAAGGAGACGTCGGTCGCTGCTGAAAAAGCGCAGAATACAAAGCCGGACAACGGGAAAGCCTATACAGCCGAGAGCATAACCATACTGAAGGGCCTGGAGGCCGTCAGGAAACGTCCCGCCATGTACATCGGAGACGTCGGTCAGCGCGGGCTTCATCATCTGGTTTACGAGGTTGTGGACAATTCGATCGACGAAGCGCTGGCCGGCTACTGCAAGAACATCCTTGTCACGATAAACAAAGAGGGGAGTATAACTGTCGAGGACGACGGGAGGGGTATACCGACGGATATGCATCCCGTCGAGAAGAAGTCGGCACTGGAAGTAGTTATGACGATGCTGCACGCAGGCGGAAAGTTTGACAAGTCGACATACAAGGTCTCCGGCGGGCTTCACGGGGTGGGGGTTTCGGTGGTAAATGCGCTGTCGGAATACCTAGAAGTGAATGTTTACCGCGACGGGAAGGTGTTCTACCAGAAGTACAAAAGGGGTGATCCCGTGGAGCCGGTGAAGGCCGTCGGCAAAGAAGCAGGCAAAACCGGAACGACCACGACGTTCATGCCGGACAAGGACATTTTCAAGAACAGAAATTACAAGTTCGAGACGATTGCCGAGAGGATGCGTGAACTCGCGTTTCTCAATCCGGAGATCACGATCAAACTGAAGGACAAGCGCGACGGCAACGAGGAGGTGTTCCACTACAAGGGCGGCATCGTAGAGTTTGTCCGTTACATAGACGGCACGAGGAAAACACTTGCGAAGGATCCAATCTTCATTACCGGCGAACGAGACGGCGTGGCTGTCGAGGTCGCTTTCGAGTATTGCGACGATTACCGGGAGAATCTTTTCTCGTATGTCAACGACATCAACACCATCGAGGGAGGCACGCACGTAAGCGGGTTCAGGAGCGCGCTGACGAGAACCCTGAAATCGTATGCGGACAAGAACAACCTTGTTAAGTCCGACAAGATCAACCTGACCGGAGACGACTTCCGGGAAGGACTGACAGTCGTCATCAGCACGAAGGTTCCGGAGCCGCAGTTCGAAGGACAGACGAAGACCAAGCTTGGCAACAGCGAGGTCGAGAGCATTGTGCAGACGATAGTGAACGACAAGCTGGGACAATATCTTGAAGAGAACCCCGGTATCGCGAAGAGAATTATCGAGAGAGCGGTTAACTCGGCTGAGGCACGCGAGGCGGCCCGCAAGGCGAGAGAAATCGTCAGGCGGAAAAACGCCCTCGAGTCGTCAAACCTCCCAGGCAAACTTGCAGACTGTTCCATCAACGACCCGGAGCACTGCGAGATATTCATCGTCGAGGGAGATTCCGCGGGTGGTTCCGCCAAGCAGGGAAGAGACAGGCAATTCCAGGCCATACTCCCGCTAAAAGGAAAGATCCTGAACGTCGAGAAAGCGAGGATGAACAAGATTCTCGAGAACGACGAGATCAGGGCCATCGTACAGGCGATCGGGGCCGGAATCGGCGATGGGGACGAGTTCGACGCGACGAAGGCCCGATACGGTAAAGTCATACTGATGGCCGATGCCGACGTGGACGGAAGCCACATCAGAACGCTTCTCCTCACATTCTTCTTCAGATATATGAAAGATCTGGTCGAGCTCGGAAAGGTATACATTGCGCAGCCGCCGCTCTTTAAAGTCAAGAAGGGAAAATCGGAGCAGTACGCCTACAGCGACGAGGAGCGGGAGGAGCTAATTAAGCAGCTGAAGAAAGGTACCGAAGGAGACGTTGTCGTTTCGCGCTTCAAGGGCCTCGGAGAGATGAACCCGGAACAGCTGTGGGAGACAACGATGGATCCAAACAAGCGGACTCTTCTCCAGGTAACCATCGATAACGCAGCCGAAGCAGACCGCACATTTTCCATTCTGATGGGCGAGGAGGTCGAACCCAGAAAGAAGTTCATAGAGAAAAACGCGAAGTATGTCAGAAACCTTGACGTTTGACGACATCTGTGCGGTATTTGTGAACTATCGTACTCCCGATCTTCTTGAGAAGGCGGTAACGTCCTTTCGCGGTTTCTATCCGGAGATTGACGCGGTAATTGTGGACAATGGATCGAAAGACGAGTCGCTCGATGTGATAAAGCGGCTCCGCGATTCTGCACCGACGAAAGTGCGGCCCGATCTTCTCGACAGGAATTACTTTCACGGCCCCGCGATGGACAGGGTAATGCGGTCATCCGAAAAGAAAGCGGTGTTTTTTCTGGACACGGATACCGAGACGTACCGCGGCGGGTTCATCGAAAAAATGCTCGATGAAATGAACCGCGGCGAGGATGTTTACGGTGTAGGAAGAATCGGTACCGTCAACAAGCGCGGATTCCCGGCGAAGGACGGAACGAAGATCCTGATATCGGCGTACATGATGTTGAGGACCCGGATCTATCCGAAGCTATTGCCGTTCGTGCATCACGGGATGCCGACACTCGACAACTTCGGAGACGCGGTCGCGAAGGGCTATCGTCTGATCGGTCTCGACATGGATTCATACATCCACCACCGGGGACGCGGGACAGCATCGCGGTTTGGTTACGGTCTGGGATTACGAGGCAAGATCGACTACGCGCTTAATAAGGTCGGGCTGTGAAGGGTATCGCACGCCGATGCAGGTTGTTTTCTCCCGGGCGCGGGGCAACCAGATGAATAGCGTTCCGTACCCGCGGCGGCTTGCAGCGCTCTGTGCCGTGTTGATGTCGGCGGCGTCTTTCGGGTGCGCCATGGCACAGCAACCGCGTTACCCGATTGTGGAAGACGGCAAGTTGGGTTACATCGATTCGACCGGAAGAGTCGTGGTGTCGCCGTCGGACAACCCACCCATGAATTTCTCCGAGGGTCTCGCGAAGTCGGGAAAGTGGACCGTATTCGTCGGGACGAGGTGGGGCTACGTCGATTCAACAGGGCGTGAGGTGATTCCGCCCGAGTATTCCGAAGCCGGAGACTTCCACTGCGGGAGAGCCTCGGTCCTTATACGCCCCGTCCTATTCCCGTTTCTGTCGAAAGACCGGTTCGGGTACATCGACGTGTCAGGAAGAATGGTGATAGCGGCACGGTACGATATCGCCGGCGATTTTTCTGAAGGGCTGGCGAACGTCTCACTAAACGGCAAGAGCGGCTACATAGACACGACAGGAAAGGTTGTAATTCCACTTCGCTATGAAAGAGCGGGCATGTTCTCGTGCGGTCTCGCGCCGGTGCTTGAAAGCGGGAAGTGGGGCTACTTGGATCCGGGCGGCAGAATGGTTATCCCCGCAAGATTTGACGAAGCGAGGAACTTCTTCGACGGGATCGCGCTGGTGAGAGAGAGGCATGCGTGGAAATTCATCAGGGAATCCGGTGTGCAGGCGTTCCAACTCAAGTTCGCCGACGCACAAAGGTTCAGTGAAGGAATTGCCCCGGTCGAGATCGGCGTGCTGTGGGGGTACGTAGATACCACGGGCTCGCTGGTCATCAAGCCGCAGTTTACCGATGCGAGTCCGTTCATGCACGGACTCGCATACGTCGAAACAGGCGCGGGTCATGCTTACATTTCCCGCAGCGGCAGGATCGTTTGGCGATCGCGGAACTGAAATTCTGGAAGTTCTATAAACAACAGGAATTAATATGTCTTTGAATGAAAAACTTGTACCGGTCGATATAGAAGACGAGATAAAGGGCTCGTACATAGATTATGCGATGTCCGTCATCGTGGCTCGTGCGCTTCCGGATGTCCGCGACGGGCTCAAGCCGGTGCACCGGAGAGTGCTCTTCGGAATGTCGGAGCTGGGGCTCGAATATAACAAACCTTACAAGAAAAGCGCCAGGATTGTAGGAGAGGTACTCGGGAAATATCATCCGCACGGAGATACCGCAGTTTACGATACGCTTGTCAGAATGGCACAGGATTTCTCCATGCGATACCCGCTGGTCGACGGCCAGGGAAATTTCGGCTCGATAGACGGCGACTCTCCGGCGGCCATGCGTTATACCGAGGCGAGGCTATCGCGGATCGCTGCAGAGATGCTCCGCGACCTGGAGAAGAACACCGTCAACTTCGCGCCGAACTTCGACGAATCGTTGAAAGAGCCGCTCGTTCTCCCGTCCCTCGTTCCGAATCTTCTCGTCAACGGAGCAAGCGGAATCGCCGTCGGCATGGCGACAAACATACCGCCCCACAATCTCAGCGATACCGTCGATGCGATCGTGAATCTCATAAAGAATCCCGACATGCCGATCGAGAAACTGATAAAGATAATCAAGGCTCCCGATTTCCCGACGGGCGGAATCATTTTCGGGTACGACGGCGTCAGGGAAGCCTATAAGACCGGCCGCGGGAGGATAGTGCTTCGCGCGAAGGCGAACATAGAAACTCTTAAGAACGGCAGAGTCAATATCGTCATAACCGAAGTTCCCTATCAGGTCAACAAGGCCAACCTGATCGAAAAGATCGCCGACCTCGTCAGGGAAAAGAAGCTCGATGACATATCGGACATCCGCGATGAGTCCGACAGGGACGGTATCCGCGTCGTTATAGAACTGAAGAGAGATTCCGAGCCACAGGTTGTCCTGAACAATCTCTACAAGCACACGCAGATGCAGACCACCTTCGGCGTGATAATGCTGGCCCTCGTGGAGGGGATACCGAAGGTCCTCAACCTGAAAGAGGTGATGGAACACTTCATAAACCACCGGCACGAAGTCGTCGTAAGGAGAACCAAGTTCGATCTCGACGCTGCCGAGAAGCGCGCTCACATACTCGAAGGTTACAAGATTGCCCTAGACAACATCGACGAAGTCGTCCAGTTGATAAAGAAATCCAAAGACCCGGAGACGGCAAGGCTCGCTTTGATGAAGCGGTTCAAGTTGAGCGAGATACAGGCCAGGGCAATCCTGGCGCTGACACTGCAGAGACTCACCGGCCTGGAGAGAAAGAAGATAGAAGACGAGTACCGGGAAACGATCAAACTCATCGAGAAGCTCCGTGCGATACTTGCCAGCAAGGCGATGCGGATGGAAATGATCCGCGAAGAGCTCCTGGAGCTGAAGAAGAACTTCGGCGACGAGCGGCGGACCGAGATAATCGAGAAAGCATCCGAGTTCAGCATCGAAGACATGATAGCGGAAGAGGATGTAGTCATTACGATCACCCATAACGGTTTCATCAAGCGCTATCCGGTGAGCGGCTACAGACGCCAGAGCCGCGGCGGAAAGGGTATCACAGCACAGTCGACGCGCGAGGACGATTTTGTCGAACACATGTTCATCGCGTCGACGCACCAGTTTATTCTCTTCTTCTCAGACAAGGGGCGCGCATACTGGCTAAAGGTCCACGAAGTGCCGGAGGGCGGACGTGTGTCGCGCGGCAGGTCTATCGTCAACCTTATCGGCAAGATGCCCGACGAAGAAATTACGGCGTTCCTGCCGGTGAAGGACTTCAACGAAGATTTCTACGTGACGATGGTGACGAAGCGCGGACACGTCAAGAAAGTGGCGCTCAGCGAGTTCTCCAACCCGAGGAAAGTCGGTATCATAGCCATCGGGCTCGACAAGGGCGACCGCCTGATCGATGCATGGCTGACCAACGGGAAGCAGGACATAATCATCGGGAGCAAGAACGGTCTCGCGCTCAGGTTCAACGAGAAGGACGTGCGCCCGATGGGACGGGGCGCGCGCGGCGTGAAAGGAATGAACCTTTCAAAGGGTGACGAAGTAATCGGCATGATCGTCATCAGCAGGCCGGGCGCGAGCGTCCTCGTGGTTACCGACAAGGGCTTCGGCAAGCGGAGCGAGGTCGGAGAATACACACTGCGGCACCGCGGTGGAAAGGGAATATTCACCGTCAAGACAGGTGACAAGAACGGAAAACTTCTTTCGATAAAAGAAGTGATCGACAACGACGACATCATGATAGTGACCACCAAAGGTTTTCTGATCCGCCAGCACGTCAAGGACATCCGCACGGCAGGCAGAAACACACAGGGTGTCAAGCTCATCAGGTTACAGGGCACCGATTCAATCGCCGCGGTGGCGCGTGTCCTCGCGGAAGAAGACGGCGAGTCCAACGGCGAAGACGCCGACGGTGACCAGGGTGACTTGTTCGAGGAAGAGGATAAATAACTGTTCGTTCATCGCTCATAGCCAATTTGGCTGACATAAAGCTGAGTTTATCCAGGGCGGCGTGGAGACATGCCGCCCTTTTATTTTATGTCACGATCCGGCCTGTAATTCGGGCGAATAATCGCGTAGATAACGCTCCTATGTTGACTTTCACGGGACACTAAAATAGCTTTTCCGAGATAGAAGCCCTCTTACGAGATTTCGCGGGTAATCGGAGGGAAAAAGGTCATGGACAGGACGACGAGAATAGAAGATCAAATCAAGCTTCGCCGGCGCGAAATCTACTCGGGCAAGAATACGACGGAGGAATTCAAGATGCGTAAATTAATCTGCTGTATAACGATTGCGGTGGTTGGCCTGCAAGCGGGAAAGTCGGCACAGGCGCAGTGGTACTCGATTCCGCAACTGCAGAGCATTCCGGTGACAAGTTTTCTGGTCACTTCGGACAGCACCCTGTTCGTGGCCGGTTATTATCACTCACTTTATAGGTCGACGGATAACGGCGATACGTGGGTAAACGTTATTGGCCAAATCCCTGCCGACACGATACTCAGTCTGGGCGCGGCAGATGGAGATATTTTTGCAGGTACAACCGGGGCTGGAATATTCCGTTCTGCCGACAACGGCGGCACCTGGGTAAAATCGGATTCGGGCCTCCTTTGGGGATCCGCCGGGGATATAAATCAATTTGCGAATGTAGATTCCGGCCTGTATGTCGCTACAACAAGCGGCGTATATTTCACCTCTGATTCCGGGAATTCGTGGCGGTTGACGATTGACGGTCTCCGAACGCTGTTGGTTGTTACCCCCGAGACAACCTATACGTACACGACGAATGTGCTCGGAATAACATCTACTCCCGCCGGTCTTATTATCACGCAGGACGGGGAGAACGGCGCTCACCTTATGGTACCCGGAACAAGTACCTGGAAGTATGTCGGGCTCGGAACGCATTGGTGCGACGCGGGAGCACTCACGGCGATCGACACGACCGTGTTCGCGGGGACGACGGACGGAGTATTAATGTATACCGGCCAAGACACGACATGGATCCAGAGAAGCAACGGTCTTCCGGAATTCATTAACGACTGTCTTTTCGCCGTCTCTGATACCGTCCTTTTCCTTCGCGTAGGCCTGGTGAATGGCGCGATATACGCTTCCTACGATCATGGCGGCCGATGGTCGTTAATAGACGACTCGGCTCTTGCCGGCTCTTCTGTCGGCACGATAGCGGCCGATAGAGATTACCTGTTCGTGGGAACCGAGGCGGGGGCATGGCGAATCCCGATTCGAGATCTGGCCACGGCTGTCAACGATGGTCACTCTCGGCTGCCTGAGAAATATTCGCTGAGTCAGAATTATCCGAACCCATTCAACCCGACGACGAATATCGGATATCGGATTCCGAAATTCGCGTTTGTGACGATGAATGTCTACAACGTCCTCGGACAGGAGGTGGCGAGTCTGGTGAACGGGGTGAAGCGGCCGGGAAACTACGTAGTCCAATTCAACGGATCCGGTCTGGCGAGCGGAGTGTATTTCTGCAAGTTGTCGACAAGCCCCGTGTCAGGAAAGGCAACCGACATTGCGAAGGTCAGGAAGATGATTTTGCTGAAATAACCATTACGATTCGATAACAAAAGTGCAAGGGAGAATGAGGTTGGAGCTATGCGATACGTCATTATCTCGCTTGTGATCCTTTCACTCACTGGAGCGGATGCTCCATGCCAGTGGACGAAGACGAGTTTTGCGGACAGCGTGGGAGTCGACGCCCTTGTCTCCCAGGGAACTAATATCTTTATTGCCGGGGGAGGCGGCGGCTTCGTCCCACTCCCGGTGGTGAGCGGACGAGGCAGTATCCATGACAGAGTTGCCTCTTCCGGAGCGAAACATGGTTACACGTATGTGGAAAGTCTTGCCTCGATAGACAGCCTCGGGACAGGTGTTTTTATGTCATCCGACAGCGGATCGACCTGGGTATCCGCCGGACTCCGGAACACTACGGTTTTCGCGATGGCGGTGCTGGGAAAAGATTTGTTCGCGGCTGACTATGATAAAATCTTCCGAACCTCAGACAGCGGGGCAGACTGGGATACGGTCGGCAATCTCGGCGGCTGGCTCGTTACGCTGGATGTCGACTCGGTCGGGCGGGGCAAGGCCCTTGTCTTCGCGAGCGGTGGAGGCGGGATCTTCATGTCGCAGGACACGGGAACAAGCTGGACCGAGATGAACGTCAGCTTCCCTGGAGCGGGAGGAGGTGTGACCTGCCTCGCATCAGACGGCCCGAATCTCTTCGCAGGTACCTGGGACGGTCCGGGACCAATTGATGTGACCAACTTCAGCGGCGTGTTCAGATCCACTGATTATGGTGTTCATTGGAACGTAGTCGATTCGATCCTCACTCCGCTGTGCTTGACCGTGAATGGAAACGTAGTCCTCGCAGGCACAGAGGGCGGTGTTTACGTCTCTACCGACAGCGGCACAACATGGTCAGTGGTAAATCAGACTATGGCCTTCTTTTCCATCCTGTTTGTGGGGGACAACATCCTGTCCGGCACGTCGAAGGGTATTTATCGCTCGCTCGACAACGGCAAAACGTGGACGCCGGTAAACATCGCCGGGGATTCGTCAACTGCCGGTATGCTTTCGGTTACCCCGACGGACGTCTTTGCCGTTTCTGGAATACAGCACACGGATCTTCCGAGGCTGTTTATGGGGCCGGTCAACGAAGTCCTCCGCGCCCCGATATCCGGCATCACCGCGGTGATTGAGCCGCCGCGGACTGTCCCACTCGGTTACTCACTTTTACAGAACTATCCTGACCCGTTCAACCCGAGCACAGTCATAAGTTATCGGCTTTCAGCGGTAAGCGAAGTGACCGTAAAGGTTTACGACATACTTGGCAGGGCAGTGGAAACTCTTGTGAATGGAAGGCAGGACGCAGGAAGTTATTCGATAACGTTCGATGGAGGGCGCCTGCCGAGCGGAGTGTATTTCTATCGGCTGCAGGCCGGAGACTACTCGAAGGTTATGAAGATGATTCTATTGAAGTAGAAGTCCGACACACCAGATGAAATTGCCGGAGGCGCGGCGAGTGCACCGTTCCTTTTGCCTCTTCAAGAATTTCATCCAGCGATACATCCGCGATTGTCTTTTGATCGGTCTGTTTATCAAAATCGTCTATTCAGAAAATTCGACGGAGGAATATGCCATGAGGCTCTTCACACTCGTACTTGCATTGTCTATTATTCTTCCGGTATCACTTCTCGCAGGGCCGGATGGGAAACGGTTTTCGATTTCCGTACTCCCGGAAAGGGGCGAAATCGTGCTTGCCCGGAACGCCAAACCCATCATGGAAATCGACAGCATACAGTTCAACTTTATAAGTCCCTCGAGTATGAAGGTGAAGCAGCAGAGCGCAGAGAGCATAGAGCTGGCTCTTCTTTACAGAAACGTTCCTGATCCCGGGAAAGTAAATACTGCGAAAGATTACACTGTATATCTCAGCATCGACAAGATCGACGGCGGCTGGCATGTGTATGCGCATCCGAAATGGGCACGCGACGTGTCTATTTTCCTCAAGGACCTGCACGGTCATTACTTCGGGATACGCGAGAACCTCGTGCCGGACAACCACAAGAGTCCCGATATTACCGGTTCAGTCCAGAGCTTCGACGTGAAAGGGGAGGATACGAGGTACCACGAAAACTACGCGTCGGCATGGTCGGCATTCTTCTATAACAGCTTAGGCTACGCCTCCTTCTTCGATACATTCGCGGAAGGACAGTACAAATTTGCGATAAACGGTGTCACGGAAATCTATCACCGGACCGGCAACCTGAACTGGTACATCTTCACCGGCACGAACGGCGACGAAATCATGAAGTCATATTACAGCGTGATCGGCGCTCCGAAGTACGTCCCGGCGTGGGCGTGCGGCGTCTCCATCTGGCGCGACGAGGATAAGAACGGGAAGGAAGACATACTCAACGACGCGAAAGAGATGACGGCGCTAAAGATTCCGATAATGTCGATAATGGTCGACAGGCCGTATAGCAACGGGATAAACGGCTGGTCGAAGATGGATTTCAGCCCGAAGTTCAGCGACCCCGGCGAATGGATTCACAAACTGAACTCCGATTATGGTCTCCGCTTCATGTCGTGGGTGGCGCCCTGCACCTTCGGCGACACCGCCATCATAAGACCGATGCCGGGCGACCACGGCTATATCGATCTCAGCGACCCGAAGAGCGTTTCGGAATTCGACAACGCGCTCACAAAAAACATATACGATTACGGCGTGCAGGGAAACAAGATGGACCGCGCCGACGAGGCGTTTCCCATTGAGCAGGCATGGCACGACAAAACCGCGCCGTGGGAGCGGAGGAACAAGTACATATTTCTTTATGCGAAGGTGATGGATTCTGTCCTCACCGCAAAGTGGGGCAGGGACAACTTCAATTACGCCCGCGCAGGAATGCAGGGAGCCCAGAAATACTTGAGCGCGCTATGGGGCGGTGACAGCCGGGCGAGTTGGGACGGACTTGCCTGCAGCGTGGCGAACGCGATGCGCGTCGGTTTCATCGGCTTCCCCGATTGGGGAAGCGACGTCGGCGGGTACCTGGGTAACGGCGGCATGGAGCCGGAAGAGCTTTTCAGCAGGTGGCTCCAGTTCGGGACATGGTCGGGCCTTTTCGAAATCAAGCTCGACGGCGCTGGCGGACAGGGAAAAGACAGGGCACCGTGGCATTATGGGAAAACACTCCAGGCCAATTTCAGGCGCGCGTGCGAGGAGAGGATGGCGCTTGCGCCGTACGTGTATTCTCAGCTGAACACTTCGGACGTCAACGGAGTCCTGATGAAACCGCTTGCTTACGAATACCCGGGCGATCATCGCACTTACGATATCTGGAACGAGTATTTGTTCGGCAATTCGTTTCTTGTCGCGCCGGTGACCGACCCCGGCCAGCCTACACGCGACATTTATCTTCCTGCGGGCACCTGGTACGATTGGTATTCACCATCAAGAGCTTACGCCGGCGAAAAGACATACACGTGCGTGCTTTCTGAGAAGCACATTCCCGTTTTCGTGAGACAGAATGCAATATTCGTTACCGGCGAGAATTGGCTGACAGGCAACTCAGTGAAATGGAACGGCGATACGAAGCCGTCTCTTATCATCGACGCGTTCCCCGGCGATTCCGATTTCACGAGCAGCTTCACCTATGTCGACCGGTTCGCCGGCGATAGCCTGAAGGAGATATCGATCTCGCAGATTGGAAATCGCATCGATATCCGTGTTCCCGCACTTGGTTGCGCGGGAAGAGTCGTCATCTACAACGTGGTTCCGAAGGGAAGGCTGACGGCGAACGGCGAGAAGGTCGACGCGCAAATTGACAAAGACAAGAAGAGCGTTG
>JAJYJD010000353.1 GCA_021789755.1 Bacteroidota bacterium | reverse complement strand
TTAAGACTAAAACGTCCGATATATGCAACCAAGAGGATACGCGCCAGACAGAAGTCGTTCTTCGGTGAGAAGAAATTGTCCGCAATTTTTTTTCGCTTATTTCGGAGTTTACAGTCCGAATTTGGTCGTACGGCCGGGAGACCCGGCCGGCCTCGAAATGACTGACAGAAGGTCGGGCAGGAGAAATTGAGATGAAAGGGAATATCAGGATACCTGCTGCGGTATCGACGGCGATTGCAGTCGTGTTTATAGCCGCCGGGACGCTGGTATATTCAAGCTTCGGATCCTCCCATTCTGATGAGATGGAAGGGTCTGAAGAAGCCATCCTTACGACGGCGCCAAACGTGCCGCCTCCGATCACCCGAGACCACGCAACTAAAGTCATCGTCCATCTCTTCACGAAGGAGAAAATCGGAAGGCTCGCTGACGGAGTTCAATACACATTCTGGACCTTCAACGGGACGGTACCGGGACCGATGATCCGCGTCCGCCAGGGCGACCTCGTGGAGATCCACCTGAGCAACGACCCGTCAAACATGATGTCGCACAACATCGACCTGCACGCAGCGATGGGGCCCGGCGGCGGAGCGGCTTCGTCTGTTACTCTTCCTGGACATACATCGGTATTTTCGTTCAAAGCGATGCACGCGGGGCTGTTCATTTATCATTGCGCTACCCCTCCCGTGCCCATGCATATCGCCAACGGCATGTATGGTCTGATTCTCGTTCAGCCGAAAGAAGGATTCCCGCCTGTCGACAAAGAATATTACATAATGCAGAGTGAGTTTTATACAACGGGCAACTACGGTGATCCCGGGCTTCAGCAATTCGATCTCCAAAAGGCGCTCGCCGAGAACCCGACGTACGTTGTGTTCAACGGTTCCGTCGGAGCTCTTACCGGGACAAACGCATTGACGGCCGAAGAGGGACAAAAGGTCAGACTTTATGTAGGGAACATAGGCCCAAACCTGATCTCGTCTTTCCACGTCATTGGCGAAGTGTTCGAGAATGTTTATTCCGAAGGAGGCTCGACCGTCACCGAACACGGTATTCAAACCACACTGATTCCCGCGGGCGGTGCAGCTATTGTAGAGTTCAAAGCCGAAGTCCCCGGCACATACACAATTGTCGATCATTCTATCTTTCGGGCGTTCAACAAGGGGGCCATCGGCCAACTCGTCGTCAGCGGCCCGCCGAACCCAAAAGTCTTCACGGGAAGACAGGCAGACGAAATCTATCTCGGCGAACAATCGTTCATGCATGAGCCTTCAGGAGACATGACCAACCCCGGGGAGGTAGAGCACACTGCATCGACGAGCGATCAGTCAACCGATCATCTAATCTCCGCCAGGACAGATCCGGAAGAAACCGGCGAGCACATTTTCGGGAGAACCTGCATCGCATGCCACCAGGCAAACGCAGAAGGACTTCCAAACGTTTTCCCTCCCCTCGCAGGATCGGATTTCCTGAAGAACAATAAATACACGGCAATCGACTTCGTCCTTCACGGTCATTCGGGAAAGCTCGTCGTCAACGGCAGGACTTTCAATAACATCATGCCTCCGCAGGCTCTCAACGATGAACAGATCGCCAGAGTACTGACTTACGTACGGAATCATTTCGGCAACAGCATGAGCCGGGTGACCGCCAAAGAGGTGGAGAAGATCAGATATAACCGGGTTCTCGCCGCCATGAAGGAAAAATAAAAATTGGGCCGGAGGTTTGGTTCACGCGCGCTGCCATGCAGGGTTTATCTCATTCTTTGCATCGCATCGAACATTGCGTCGGCACAAGGACTCATCGACTCACGACTATCTGATCGTTCCGCAATGGTCCGGGTTACCGGAGGGACCTATATGCCATTCTCAAAAGAGAATGGGCAAGCCGTCGAGGCACAAGTCAAGTCGTTCTATGCTGATCGTTACCCGGTTAACAACGCAGACTTCCTCAGATTCGTGAAAGCAAATCCGGAATGGCGAAAGTCCCGGGTCGCGCGGATTTTCGCCGATGCAAATTACCTCAGGAACTGGAGGGGCGATCTTGTCCCCGGAAAGAACGCGCCCCCGAATTCGCCCGTGACTTACGTTTCCTGGTACGCGGCCACAGCCTACTGTGTCTGGTGCGGCAAGAGGCTTCCGACAACTGACGAATGGGAATTTGCAGCCCGGAAAGTCTCAGCAGATGAGACCGACCAGGTCATCCTGCAAAAGGCGATGGTCGGATGGTATTCCGCGAACCGAAAAAGAGAAGACCGCAAGGATCCGTACCGTGAACGCGGAGAATTCTTGGGTGAACCGGGGGAGAAAATCTGGGAGTGGGTCGAAGATTTCAGCAGCGTCCGGCTTGATGAGGGATCGGGCGGTTCGACGGCGATCTTCACCTGCGGCGGAGCTTCCGCGGGATTTACGGATCCGGCCAATTACGCGGCGTTCCTGAGGTATGCTTTCAGAAGCGGCCTGAAAGCAAATTACTGCCTCCCCAACCTGGGCTTCAGGCCCGTTAAAGATCTGTCAAAAAACTTAAAGGCAACGAAATGAAAAGAGTATCTTTACCTTCCCTTGCCGTTATGGCGCTGATCACAATTGTCGGAGTGACCGGGCTCCTTCTCCGGACGGGCGCCGACAACCGTTCAATCACGCGACGAACCGCATTAATGCCGTCAAGGTCGAACAGTCCGGACTCCTGCTGCATCCCCGAAGATGGTTCAACAGCAATGAGCGGTAATTCGCTCTACCAGCTGAGATCAGAATGGACCGACCAGGACGGCAACCGTGTACAGTTATCACATTTTCAAAATAGGCCGGTAGTACTGGCCATGTTCTACTCGCACTGCACTTACGCGTGTCCCGTGACGATAAACGACATGAAAATAGTTGAGGCTTCCCTGCCGGCCGAAGTTAAAAACCGGGCAGCGTTTGTCCTGGTTTCATTTGATCCCGCGCGCGACACGCCTCAAAAGCTGCACAGTCTCGCACAGCAGCGCGGGCTGGATGACGGCTCGTGGGAGTTGCTGACCGGAAAAAGGGCGGACATAAGGACCCTGGCCGAGATGCTCGGAGTCGAATTCAAGATGCAAGCC
>JAJYJD010000352.1 GCA_021789755.1 Bacteroidota bacterium | reverse complement strand
TGTAAGTGGAAAACTCCCGATTACAATTCCCGGCGTTGCGCAGTACGGCCAGGGTATTGACTTACCTCAAACAAGCCTCCGGTTTGCGACGCCCCAGGAAGCTGGGTTCTCGCGCAGTAGATTGGAAAAACTCGACTCGACCATAAATTACTGGATCGCTGACAGCGCGTTTCCAGGCGCGGAACTTCTCGTGGCGAGGAACGGGATGGTGGTGTACGATAAGGCTTTCGGTACTTATGATTATTCTCTGACCTCGCCGACCGTGGATTTGAATACGATGTACGATATGGCATCTCTAACCAAGGTGACCGCGACCACACAGGCGGCGATGAAACTTTACGGTGAAGGAAAACTCGATCTTGACGCTCCGGTTGTAAAGTACATACCGCAATTCGGGCAGAACGGGAAGCAGAAAATAACGATACGAAATCTCATGGTGCATGACAGCGGATTGCCGCCCGATCCGCCGCATCATCTCTGGTACACTTCCGCAATCCCCCACGTTCAACTCGAGCGACTTCTACAGCACCCGTGGGATTTCGCCATCCCCGATTCGTTCGGTACGAATTTCAACGCGGCACATGATGCAATGTGGGATTCGTTGTATGCCACACCACTCGCGTATCCGACAGGCACGAAGATGGTTTACAGCGATATCAATTTCCTGATTCTCGGAAAGGTCATCGAGAAGATCACCGGGATGCCCCTGGCGGATTATGTCGAAAAGAATTTCTATCAGCCGCTCGGAATGACCCACACAATGTTCACTCCTCCGCCCGCTCTTAAGAACATGTGCGCGCCGACGGAGTTCGACCCGGCCGACGGGCAGCTCATACAGGGTTTTGTGCACGATGAAAATTCGAGATCCTTGGGCGGGGCCGTCGGACATGCCGGCCTCTTTGCGACCGCATCCAATATCGGCGTGCTCATGCAGATGATGCTGAACGGCGGCGTTTACGACGGAAGGAGGTATCTTGACGATTCGGTGATAGCTCTCTTCACACGGAAGCAGTCGGACCTCAGCACGAGAGCGCTCGGCTGGGACACGAAAGCTCCTCACCATTCGAGCGCCGGCGATCTTTTCTCGCCGAATTCCTGGGGCCACCTCGGCTTCACCGGGACTTCGATTTGGGTCGACCCCGTCCGAAACCTTTTCGTCGTATTTCTGACAAACAGAGTTTGCCCTACACGGGACGACTACAAAATCGCCAGGGTCAGGCCGATCGTCCATAATTTGGTAATTGAGGCACTTACAGACCACAAGTGAAACTCCCCTGCGCAGGCGCGGCCTCGAACCCTCGCCTGCGCTGTCGTTTAATTCAGAGGTGATATATGAAAAGGTCGCTGTTTGCATTTTTCTTCGTCGGGCTCGCGGCGTTCGGAACTCTCGCAGAAGCAAAGGAAGCTTCCCGAGTCATTCCGCTTGCAAGAAGCTGGCTGATTCAGTCGTCCGCGACTGCACGAGAAAGCGGAGAAATCATATCTTCTCCATCTTTCAGGGACGAGGGCTGGTATAAAGCCGGCGTCCCCTCAACGGTCCTTGGAACTCTGGTTGAGGACGGTGTATTCAAAAATCCCTTCCAGGGACGCAACCTCAACAGGATTCCCGATTCGCTCTTTACCGTGCCATGGTGGTACAGGACAACATTCACACTCCCTGCGAAAACTGCCGGCGCCAGCCATGTAAGCCTCAGGTTTCTCGGAGTCAACTATAAGGCGGAGGTCTGGCTCAACGGGAAGATGCTGGCGGACACTGATTCAGTATTCGGCGGTTTCAGACAGTTCGAATTCGATATCACCAACGATGTCCGCTTCGGAGGAACAAACGTTTTGGCGGTAAAGATATTCAAACCCGGAATAGGCGATCTGACGCTCGGTTTCGTTGATTGGAGCCCGGAACCGCCCGATCACGACATGGGACTCTGGAGACCCGTCGAGCTTCACATCAGCGGAGACGTTTCGCTGGAACGCCCTTTCGTCGCGTCCAAAGTGGACACTGCGACCCTGAAAGAGGCTGAGCTCACCGTATCCGCTGAACTGACGAACAACTCGGACCGCGAACTCGCCGGGACGCTTGAGGGTGCCATCGGAAAGATTTCGTTCGCGCAGAATGTTTCGCTCCTGCCGCGAGAGAAAAAGATCGTTGCCTTTACACCGGATGCGTTTCGTCAGCTCGTGATAAAGGATCCGCGCCTCTGGTGGACTCACGATTTCGGTAAGCCCAATCTCTATTCCCTTCGCCTGGAGTTCAAGACAGGTGGAGTCGTCACCGATCTCGACGACGTCACTTTCGGCATTCGACAGATTAACGACTACATAAATTCAAAAGGCTTCCGGGGCTATAAACTCAACGGGAAGAAGATACTGATACGCGGCGGCGGCTGGGCAGATCAAATATTCCTGGACCATGATAAACGGAACCTCGAAGCGCAAATCGACTATGCGGTCAATATGCACCTCAACGCCATCAGGATGGAGGGCTTCTGGGGAGAAAACAGCGACATTTTTGATCTATGCGACCAAAAAGGAGTTCTCATCATGGCGGGATTCAGCTGCCAGTGGGAATGGAAGAACCTGATAGGAATTGATAACGACGAATACGGCTGCGTCAGATCACCGAGGGATATGCAGCTCGCGGCGCGATCATTCGCCGACCAGATAAGATGGCTGCGCAATCATCCGAGCATCTTTGTGTGGTTGTACGGAAGCGATTTGCATCCGCGTCCGCAGCTGGAGAAAATGTACCAGACAGATTTGAGCAAGTATGACACTACGCGACCATTTCTCTCCTCGGCTGCCGAGGTAAAGAGCGTGCTAACCGGCCCGTCGGCGGTCAAGATGCGAGGGCCGTACGATTACGTGCCGCCGGTCTACTGGTTTTCGGACACTTCGCACGGCGGAGCGTTCGGTTTCAACACGGAAACCGGACCCGGCGCCGAGGTGCCGAGGATAGAGTCGCTGCGCAAGATGCTCTCCCCCGACTCTCTCTGGCCAATTAACGGCGAGTGGTATTACCATTGCTCCCGCGGCCGATTCAGGAACCTGAAATCGTACAACGCGGCGATGGACGGAAGGCTCGGTGCCGCCACC
>JAJYJD010000351.1 GCA_021789755.1 Bacteroidota bacterium | reverse complement strand
AAATTATTTTGCAAGAGTTCTTTCGATCCGGCGATCCGGCACAAGCCACATTACCGCGACTGAGACGTAGAGCGCGCAGGCGATCCACGGACCTACGAGGGCAAGCGCTACAGCCGCCAGATAGATTACGATGGATATTTTTCCCTTGAAGTCTCTGCCCAGCGCGGTGGCGATGACCGAATCTCTGCCATGCAGGGCAATCAGAGTCTTTGCCAGTATGAAATAGGCGACAGCGGCAAAGAGGAGTACCGCGCCATAAACGGCGACAGGCCAGCGGGCGAAATTATTCTCGCCCATCCATGCCGTCCCGAATGGGAAAAGGGACAGCCAGAAGAGTAGATGCAGATTGGCCCAGAGTACACGGCCGTCGACGTGGCTCACAGCCTGCAGAAGGTGGTGATGGTTGTTCCAGTATATGCCGAGATTGATGAAACTGAGGACGTAACTCAGGAAGATCGGGATTAAAGGCAGGAGTGCGGACGGTGTCGCGCCATGGGGGGCCGGGAGACCTAATACCATTATCGTGATTATAATCGCCAGGACGCCGTCGCTGAATGCCTCCATTCGCCCCTTACTCATATGAACCGACGGGTACTTCTACTGAGAGCCATATTGAGACCTAACGACTCAGAGTGCACCAAAGGTTCCGGTCCGCGCGTGAGGCTTTTGATCCGGTGTGAGTCAGGCAGAATGTGTAACGGTGATTCCGTCCACCTCAAGATGGTCAGTTATCCCTTTTCGGGCGCGGGCCTTTTCCATCTCATCCGACAGCCACGAAAGTTCGATAGAGTTCTTTTCCGCGACCGCCTTCAGCCACTTTTCCTCCTTGCGGTCGATCTCGTGATCACAGAACCCGACGGTCAGCCCGTCCTTCATGAACATCATCGCAAGTCCCCTCGTTGAGAATTCCGGCGGCGTGTCTTCGATGTACCTGTTCCCGAGTATTTCCTGGATAGCGTTATCGCAGAAGTCTTTTTCGAAACCGAGTCGCTTGCCGATGCGAGCCATGACGGCATACTCAATGTCCGTGACTTTGTGATCCTTTCTGATGAGCAGCAGCAAACCCTTGAAATACTTGCTTGCGTCCACAACACTGATTTCCATGGAGTACCTCCCGGGCGGATGTTAAAGTGTGACCGCGAATCGTCTTAAGTTAAGGCACAATACTCACGAAATTCAATGAGCGATCACCATGCGCCCCTGCGGATGTTGCAATCTATCGGGGTGTCAGCTAGATTTCGGTTGAAGTAAACAGGAGGCTACGACGATGAAGAAGTCGTGCATATCGTCACTGGCCATTCTCTTCGGGCTATTTCTGGGCATCGGGTATGCCCAGCAAAGTCAACAATTCAATATTGACGCCTACAAGGCATTTCTCAGTTCAAGCAAGAATTTGACACCGCAGGAGCTCTACGCTCTGCATCCCGCGGGAGTCTTCAGGGCCGGTGTGCCGATGGGTGTTTCGGGCGCCGCGTATCTGGATAGTGTCTCCATCAAATACCAACTGACTGACGGCGAGAAGTCCCTTCTGGCGAAAAACGGTTTTGTGGTAACGGAGCGCATCAGCTACGGGTCGTTCGGACAGGCGCTGGGCGATATCTACCACAAGGATCTGCCGGTCTTCGTTTCGACTGACGCCATCCTCCACACGATACACATGTCGTACGACGATATGTTGATGGCCGCGGAAAGGCACATACTCATCCCCGATCTGGACTCTCTGCTGGGACTCCTCCACGACAAGCTCCCCGCTCTCGCGGCGAAATATTCGGCGCATCCGGAGATGACCCGGATGATAAACGACGTCGACCTTTATCTTACCGTCCCGCGAATTCTTCTGGGAAGTATAACCGCTCCGAAGTTCAGCGGAAATTCGGAAGTGGTGGACACGATTCTTGGATATATTTCAGGCGAAGAACACGTTAACTATCCGATCTTTTCTTCCACGGAGCGGAACATAGACTTCAGTCAGTTCACGACGCGCGGTCACTACACGCAGTCCGAGGAGCTTGGCAGGTACTTCAAGGCAATGATGTGGCTTGGAAAGATAGAGATATACCTCATCGCGCCCGTCTCTGCGGATCCCCCTCCTTCCGACAAGGACATCCAGCGGCAGACGATCGATGCCGTCCTCGTGCATGAGCTTGCGGATACGAGCAATGCGTTCCCGATCCTCAATGAAATCGACAGCATCATAAGGTTTTTCGTGGGAGAATCCGATAATGTGACACTGTCGAACGTAGGAACCATCTCGAACGACGTAGGCCTGAAAGACGCTGGCGAGCTTCTCGACACGCTGCGATGGCGCGAATTTCAGGATACGCTTTCTTCGAAGCCGTTCGCCTTTCAGCGGATACTCTCGCAGATTCTGTATTCAAATCCGTTCGACATGGAGAAGGTGAAGCCGGCGTCGGCGTTCCTTCTCCTCGGCCAGCGTTTCATAATCGATTCATATGTTACCGGGAACGTCGTCTATGACAAAGTGCCGACAAGAAGAATGCTCCCGTCGACGCTCGACGTATTGTTCGCGACAGGCAACGATGCCGCCGCCCAGCTTTTGAGCGACGAGCTTGAAGAGTATCAGTATTCGCCGAATCTTGCCGCGCTGAGGTACCTGATAGATTCGTACGGCGACGATTTCTGGAGTGTCTCCATTTACAACGCCTGGCTCGAGTCGATAAGGTCGCTGAATCCTCCTGCCGACAGAAGTTCGTTGCCGCTCTTCATGCAGACAGCGGCATGGTGGCAGGAGAAGATGAACACGCAGCTGGCGTCGTGGGCTCAGCTCAGACACGACAATCTTCTTTACGGTAAACAATCTTACACGCCGGGCGTGATTTGTTCTTTTCCGGAGGGTTATGTCGAACCGATTCCGGAATTCTATGACGCCGTGAAGTCATACGCCGAAATGGCGGCGGAGAAGTTTGAACGGCCTCCCTTGAACACCCTGGGGACGGCGCATTACTTTTTGCACCTGAAAAATGTTGCCGATACTTTGGGCGCCATAGCGGGGAAGGAACTGTCAGGTACGCTGCTCTCCGGCGCGGAGAAGGGCTTCCTGCAAAGAATGCTTTTCGATGCCCCGATGTGCG
>JAJYJD010000350.1 GCA_021789755.1 Bacteroidota bacterium | reverse complement strand
TCCCAAATTCGCCAGTGTGCTTTTTGTCTTCTTTGCGACCTTTGCAGGAAATTTTATTGACGACATTGAATGGTGAGTGAGATGGACAAACAATCCGGGCACCTCGACCGAAGCCTCGGGCTGATCCACGCTACCGCCAGCAACATGGCGACGATGGTCGGCATCGGGCCTTTCATCACCATCCCGCTCATAATCAGCGCCATGGGGGGACCGCAAGCGATGCTCGGGTGGGCGGTCGGGGCGATAATCGCAATCTCCGACGGGCAGGTCTGGGCCGAGCTGAGCACCTCTCTTCCCGGAGAAGGCGGGTCGTACGTCTATCTCAGGGAAGCATACAAGAAGTACTTCGGGAAACTCGCGGCGTTCCTTTTTATCTGGACATTCCTCCTGAGCGGGCCTCTGGAGATCGCCTCCGGATTCGTCGGCATGGTCCAGTACGCTTCCTTCATCTGGCCGTTCCTCAACGAGACCAATATCAGGATTCTTGCTTTCACCGTGGGGGTTTTCACCATTCTGCTCCATTACAACCGTGTAAAATTCGTCGGAGCGGTGACGGTCATCCTCTGGGTCGTCATGCTTGTAACCGTGTCACTCACGATAATCGTCGGGCTGACGCATTTTCACCGGCAGGACGCCTTCGTGTTTCCGCGCGGATGGTTTGGCTTCTCATGGGGTTTTGTCTCAGGCCTTGGCTCGGCAACCCTTATTGCGATGTACGATTTGATGGGATACTACAACATATGTTACCTCGAAGAGGAGGTAAAACGACCGGAGTACGTCTTCCCGAGGGCGATACTCTTCTCGGTAGTAGGAGTGACACTGATATATGCCGTCATGAATATCTCGATACTCGGGACGATGCCCTGGCAGGAGATCGCCCGTTCCACTCACGTCGCGTCGGATATGTTCGAGCAAATCCTCGGGAGGCACGCGGCGGTCATTCTGACAGTCCTTGTTATTATCACAGCCTATGGTTCTACGTACTCGTTAATGATGAGTTATTCCCGACTCCCGTTTGCCGCCGCCCGCGACGGTTTTTTCTTCAAGTGGCTCGGTGAGGTCCATCCCAGGAAGCACTTTCCCCATTACTCGCTACTGATCGTCGGCGCCATCACGTGCGTAGCCAGCCTGTTCAATCTCGATTTCATTATCGCCGCTTCCCTTTCGAGCAGGATTCTGATCCAGTTCATTGGCCAGATAATCGGGCTTACGCTTCTCAGGAAAGACCGGCCGGATTTGAAAAGGCCGTTCAGAATGTGGCTCTATCCCATCCCATCAGTCATAGCCTTCTTCGGGTTCTCTTTCATATTTCTCAGCTCCGGGCTTGAGGCAATAGGAGTCGGGATCGTCTGGATGGTACTCGGTGTGATTCTATACTTCAAGTGGTCCTCAAACGATCGCGCGGAAGTACATCCTGCCTGAAAAGTCAACCGGAGTCAGAGTCGATTTCCCGCGAGGGCGGCTTCCCGTCATCCGAAGTGAAATGTCGGCTGTCTATTCTCGCAATTCCTTTTGCGTATTCAATTCTTCTGCTAAATTAAACCAAAACAAGACTGGATTTGTAGAGACACTTGGAAGAGACAACAGCGGAACGCGGTTCTTTGCCTTCGAAGGCTAAGACGAGCATTAAAGATCTTCCTCATAAGGTATTCACATTTTTCCTCATCACGATAGGGCTGATTACGGCCATCACGATCTGGGGAAGAAACTATACATACTATCTCATGCCGCTCCAGGAGAGGCCAACCTCCGCGCGATACGATTCACTCCGGCCGGATGGAATCGAAAGTCACGGCTACGGAGTGATAGGGACCGCGATGATTTTCATAGGAGTCGCGACATACTCGAGCAGAAAACGCCTGAAGCGCTTCGCTAACCTCGGCAAAATTAGAGACTTCCTCGATTTCCATATATTCCTCTGCCTTGTCGGGCCCATTCTCGTTCTTTATCACACGACGTTTCTGTTCGGAGGAATAGCAGGAGCCGGTTTCTGGTGCATGACTGCCGTTGTCGCGAGCGGATTTATCGGGAGGTACTTCTATAAGTTCCTTCCTAAGAACCTCCAGGGGGATGAGCTTTCTTCGCGGGACCTTGAAACCGAGCGTGCCGAACTGCTCGGCTCTCTTGTGTCGAAGTATAAGCTTGACGACAGCACTGTGAAGCTGATCGATGAAATTGGCGTCATTAAATTTGATGAATCGAAGGCAAGCCTCATATCGTTGCTTTGGTATCTGACCAAAATGGACCTGTCGCACTGGCAGAATTCCAGACGTCTGCGCGCCATCCTGCGTCGGCGTTCTATTCCAAAAAAATATATACGCGAGATAACCCGCATAGCTAATCGCAGGATTGTACTTCGGCAGCGGATGCTTGTCCTTGAGAAGATCCGGCAGATATTCCACTACTGGCATGTTATCCATCTCCCCTTTTCCTATGTTATGCTGGTTATACTCATAGTCCATGTCGGAGTGGCCGTCGCATTCGGTTACACTTGGATTTTCTGACGCCGGTGACTTATTATTCAGCCGTGCTTATCGCTTCCATTCCACTCAACGCTAAATCCCTCATATTGACGAGGTCACGCAGGGCATAATTCTCTATCGCTTCTGCGCACCGGCCGTATTTATCCCGATCGGTCCGCTGGAATCTTTTTCGGTCTGGAATTGTCTTTACAACAAGGAGTATGATTGCGATAACTATGGCAACGTCGGGTCTTAAATGAGATTGGTATCGTCGAATCCGGCGAACTTTCGTCTCTATATTGCAAATGTCGCACGAACCGTTTCCGTTCTCCTCGCATTGAGCGGAATTGCTTTCGGCCAACTCTCGCCCGGCCCGCTCTCGCACTGGCATTCGAACCTCGAAGGGATCACCAACTGCACCTCCTGCCACACGCTGGGCAGACTTATCTCCAATGCGAATTGCCTCAAATGCCACAAAGAGATCGCGGGCCGCATCGACGAAAACGTCGGTTACCACGCGACGGTGAAGGCGAAGCAGTGCGCCGAGTGTCACCAGGAGCATCTTGGCAGGAATTACGAGATCGTCAGGTTCGACACTGCGACTTTCGATCACTCGGTCGTCGGTTTCAGGCTTACCGGAAAGCACG
>JAJYJD010000349.1 GCA_021789755.1 Bacteroidota bacterium | reverse complement strand
CTGACGGACAGAATCCTGCAGTTAGGGGGCATCAGCACGCTGGTTTTCGTGGCGGGCTTCATCTTCTTTATGAAGTCGAAGAAGAAGTTTGGAAGAAATCAGATAAATAAGAGCTGACCGCAGATGCGTCGAGTAACCATGAGAACAAGACCGGTGGAACACACAGAGAAGTCAGGTGCATGCAGCCATATGTCTCTGCTGTCGACATATTCTTCATTATTCATAGTTGTCATCCTCGGTGTCGGGCTTTCTCAGACGGTCTTCCCATACGTGGCCTTTGCGGATGAACATACACCGCAAATAACCGGTGTCGCTCTCGACGAGAAACTCGGTGATAAGATACCGATGGGTCTGGTATTCAAAGATGAGAACGGAAACGAAATCACGTTGAAGCAAGTCGCAAACGGGAAACCGCTGATAATTGACATGGCGTATTACGAGTGTCCGGGAATTTGTGATGTCGTTCTGGAGGGTCTCACTAGCGTTCTTGATCAGGTTTCTGCGGTACCGGGTAAAGAATTCAATGTTGCGACCGTCAGCTTTAATCCGGCCGACAATCCGACGATAGCGACAAAGAAGAAAGAGCAATTCTGGGGACAGCTGCGGCGTCCGTTTCCGGCCGACACCTGGAGATTTCTTACGGGTGACAGCGCGAGCATTTACACCCTGACAAATTCGCTCGGTTACTATTTCAAGAAGGAAAAGGACGGCACGTTTATTCATCCGACCGCGCTGATCGTCGTCGATAAAAACGGAAAGATTATCAGGTATATCGAAGGAACCGTCTTTGTACCTGTGGACCTGAAGATGGCGATCATGGAAGCCCAGGCCGGGACTCCGGAAAGAATAGTGAGCGCAGTCCTGAGCGTGTGCTTCAGTCATACTCCTTCGGGGGAGCATTTAGTTTTCAACATCCTCGGAGTGATCGGTATCAGTACTATGCTTTTCGCTGCAGGGCTCGTGGTCTTTCTAAGGTCGACCAAGAAGTTTGTGAAGAATCAAAGGGAGATAAGTTGATGGCAGAGATTGCAATTCCCGCCGGTAATCTACCGCGTGGTCATTCGGCGGACGGTGCGTCTCACAGTTATCTGGAAAACACCGGTAAATACAAGGGGATCTTCGCGTGGATTCTCTCGACGGATCACAAAAGAATCGGGATACTCTATCTAATTTCAATTTTTACTTTCTTCGCCGTGGGCGTTGTACTTGGCTTCCTTATGCGCCTCGAGATGCTTGTACCCGGTCCGACCGGAAAGATATTTGACGCCCAGCAATACAATGCGTTGTTTACACTGCACGGTGTAATAATGATCTTTCTCTTTGTGATTCCGGGTATTCCCGCGACGCTGGGAAACTTCTTCCTGCCGATCCAGATCGGCGCTAAGGATGTAGCGTTTCCAAGGTTGAATCTGTTGTCGTGGTACCTTTACGTGACCGGCGCAATTGTAATTCTGATGTCGATGTTCTGGCACGGATTGCCTGACACGGGCTGGACGTTTTATGTGCCTTACAGCATCAGGACCGGCACGGACGTTACCATGGCAGTCTTCGGCGTATTTATCCTCGGCTTCTCGTCGATTTTGACGGGACTGAATTTCCTCACCACGATCCACCGGCTCAGAGCCCCGGGCATGGGCTTCTTCAAGATGCCGCTTTTCGTCTGGGCCCTATACGCGACCGCATGGATCCAGGTCATCGCTACACCGGTTCTGGCGATAACGCTGCTCCTCATCGTCATTGAGAGACTCTTCCATGTGGGGATATTCAATCCGACACTGGGCGGCGACCCTGTCCTTTACCAGCACCTGTTTTGGATTTATTCGCACCCCGCGGTCTACATAATGATACTTCCGCCGATGGGAGTCGTTTCCGAAATTGTAACTACTTTTTCTCATCGCTCGATATTCGGCTACAAAATGGTCGCGATGTCAAGTCTTGCCATTGCCTTCATAGGCTACCTGGTCTGGGGCCATCACATGTTCGTTGCGGGTGAAACACAGACAGCCCAGTTTGCATTTTCACTTCTGACTTTTCTCGTCGCAATTCCGAGCGGAATTAAAGTGTTCAACTGGATCGCGACCATGTATAAGGGCTCGATAGATCTGCAGCCTCCGTTCCTCTATCTGATGGCCTTCATAATCCTCTTCGCAATTGGCGGGTTGACCGGCCTGGTTTTAGGTTCTCTCGCGACTGACGTTCATCTTACCGGGACTTATTTCGTAGTCGGGCATTTCCATTACATAATATTCGGCGGTGCGGTTTTCATTTTCTTCGGCGCGCTCCACTACTGGCTGCCGAAAATGTTTGGGAGGATGTATAACAAAAAGGCGGCGAACTGGGCGCTGGGATTCCTGTTTGTCGGCTTCAACATGCTTTACTTCCCGATGCTGCTTCTCGGATACGAAGGAATGCCGAGAAGATACTTTGCCTATCTTCCGAAATACGAGACTCTCCAACACATTTCGATGGTCGGGTCGTGGGTGCTCATCGTAGGTTTGATCATCATGTTCTGGAATCTGCTCCACGGGGTTTTCAAAGGAGAAAAGTGCAGTGCAAATCCGTGGGGAGGAACCACGCTTGAGTGGACCATCCCATCTCCGCCGCCGACGGAAAATTTCGAGGAGATCCCCGTCGTCACACACGAACCGTATTATCACCCGGAAGCCGAACCGGTTGAAGCAGAACCTGTTCCAGTCGCAAAGTGATGGCGAAAATGGCGCCTGCACGACGAAGCCCCGGCGTGGCGGTGGAATAATGGTTGGTGATAACGGAACAAAAATCTGGAGAAAGAACATTGAGTGAAATGACTGAGCCGACCCCCCAAGCAATTGGTCAAAGAGCCGAAGCTCATGCTCACAAGGATGAGCAGGGCGCCAAGATGGGGATGTGGATCTTCCTGCTGACAGAGCTTCTCCTTTTCACGGGACTATTTCTTGTTTACTCGGTCTACAGATACTATTACTCGGCCGACTTCCACAGGGCCGGAATGGAGACTCATATCCTGTACGGCACCGCCAACACGATGATTCTTCTGACAAGCAGCTTGACGATGGTGCTCTCAATCGCGGCTATACAAAGAGGGAAGAAATGGCTCAGCGTGACCTTTCTCAGCT
>JAJYJD010000058.1 GCA_021789755.1 Bacteroidota bacterium | reverse complement strand
TCACACCGTCGGTTCTGAAAGACTCGAACACTCTCGATGGTTCGTAAAATATACCCGCGGCTTTGTCCATGAAGGACATTTTTTCTACTGGCGGTTGACCAGCGGTAACAGGTTGTTCCGACATCAGTCCTCCTTTTTTTGTTTCAAGTTAATTCGGAGATATTTGAAGTTCAAAATGCGGCGCAGTTAATTCTCCTTTCCATTATTTGGCAAGGAAGTAGAGTATTAGAGATGCCGCAAGAGCCGCCACGAAGGCTCTTACCTTCTCGCTCAGGGCCGGAGGCTTAATCCCCCGTGTTTCTTCGGGCGAATTTCTTCCGCGGCAAATCGACAGATTGTCAGGCGCTCCTGTCAGATTTCTGGCTCTGTGAAGGTTTGAAACCTGTTTCATGTCTCGTTTCAACCAGTTGGTCAATACTCCAGATGTGTCGTTTCTGAAACGAAATCCATGTTGTGATTGACAGTAAAAGCAGATCTCTCAAGGCCGACACGACGCCAATTTCTTCCTGGAATCCTGTCCCGAAGCAGCCGCAGGCAGATTTATCTCCTCTGATTATTTCAATAACCATTGCAGCCGAGAAAAGGAATAACAAAACGGACAAGATTGAGGACGAGACTTTTGTGAAGAATCCAGCGGCAAGCGACATGCCAAATGAGATTTCCAAAAAGGCCACGTATATCGCGAACCAAGGTACAAACGATTGCGGCAGTATGTCATAGGTTTTTACGGCAAGGACAAAGGCGGGCATGGACGCAGTTTTAATGAATCCGGCAGAAGCGAAAAGGACACCCACCAGGAGACGAAGACAAAAGGCAAGTATTTCTTTCCTTCTGAAGTCCATTGAGAGAATCAAGGATTACATTCCCTTAAAGAAAGACGAGCTGCTTGATATTGCACTCATGACGACCTGAAAGGCAACTCCCAGGAGCCAGACACCGACCACGATCATGGACGACTTAAGCTTGCGGTAACCGGTAACAACAGATATTCCAATAGTCAGAGTAGCAAGGTACCAGACTGTAAAGACGTTAATGCTATTTAGAAAAGTGTAAAGGGGGAGATTTGAAATACGGTTCTTCAGAAGGAAATCCATCCCTATGATAGCCTGCAGGTCGGTGACATGCCGGATCGAGCTGATACCTTTTATATATAAGACCAGAACATTAACGATGTTCATAAAAACCAGAATCATTTCCGAATAGACAAGGAGAGAGAATACCGTTCGATATTTGAATCCTGCCGGTGCATCAAGCAAGATGCACAGGAAATAGAGGACTGCTGCGATAAATCCCCACTTTACGAGAAGAATAATCGGGGCAAAGATAAGCCCAACGTATTCGAAGCGCCTTGAAAAAGAGAGTGCCTGTTGAACTTGTTGTTCGTCGAGCCTGGTTGAAAGCGTGGCATAAGCAATCTGATTAGAGAATGGGAACATAGACCAAGCGACGACGATGGTGACAAGGGAGACACATACAAAAGCAAGGAGCCAACGCGGTCGCTCTTTCAAACCGATAAAGACGTCGGTTGGGGTCGCGAAAATGTTGAAAAGGTTCGTGAAATCTACAGCCACGACAGCTTCCTTTTCTCTTTTTGCGTTCCGTCTTGAGAGACAACGTCAATGAAAATTTCTTCCAGAGATTGATAAGTCTCCTGGCTCACTTCATCTTTGATCTTCTTGCGAATATCCTCGGTTCTGGACTGGAATACAATTCTTCCCTTGTTCATGATCGCGACCTCGTCACAAAGTGCTTCAACAGTCTCAAGCGTATGTGAAGTCAGAACGATGGTTGCTCCGTTTTGTTGCATGGTTCGCAGAATTTCTCTCATGATCTTACGCTGAATTGGGTCGACGCTTTCGAAAGGTTCATCGAGAAACAGGATTTTGGGCTTGTGGATTATCGCGGCTGCGAACGACAGTTTCTTTTTCATCCCTTGAGAATAGGTATGAATGAGTTGTGCTCCGGCACCATTAAGCTCGAACAGTGCCAACAGCTCTTCAACTCTCCTCTTAGCCTCTTCCTTTGCAATCCCGTACACTCTGCTCACAAAGGTCAAATGCTCTTCTCCGGTTAACCCGTCAAATAGCGCCATCCCCTCCGGCATTACGCCGATTTCCTTTTTTAGCTCAATCGATCTTGTCTCAAAATTATTTCCGGACATCTTGACTTGCCCGCTATCTGAGCGAACAACCCCCGTCAAAATATTTATCGTGGTTGTCTTGCCAGCGCCGTTTGGTCCCACAAGGCCAAAGAAACTGCCTTCTCCTACAAGAAACGATAACGAATCTAATGCACTAACACTGCCGAACTTCTTACTGACGTTTCTCAGTTCAATCACGCTTTCCTCAACTTAAGGTATATCTCTTCGGAGTGTTCAAGAAATAGTTCCGAAGCCGAAAGCAACGATTTCTTATATGCGAATACCATCACACTCACCAATGAAACCAAGAACAAAGTCGACACCCAGGAAACTTTGAAGTGCCATAGGAATAGAGTTATTGCAAAAGATAAAGCTCCACATACAGCCATTTTCAGAAGCGTGTACAAAGAATAATTGGTGGCTGAAGACGTTGCTGGAGCGTTTAGATCAACAGGATATGCGTACCTGATGGATGTGCCGTTTGAAAATGATAACAACAACAGCAATACGGAACTTTGCGCGGGTATGACATATATAAGCCACTCGATGGAGAATATACAGGCCACGACCACCCAAAAGAAAATCAGTGCGGGAAACATTGCAACAACTACGCTAATGTTCTTTGAAATGAATAAGCTCTTCGGGGTTATCGAGGTGAAAAGATAGAAGTTGAATGATCGGCCGTCCGGGCCGAAACAATTGCTGAAGAACTGTTCCCATCCGATCAAACGGATAAATAGAGCAAAAAAGAAAATGATAAAGAAGTTTTTCTGCGGATTTGCTTCTTCAACGAGGAACTGAAAACCTATAATGCACAAGATGAAGAGACTTACAAGGAAGCTGCGCCTTGCCATCTTACTTCGGTAAATACACAAAATCTCTTTCCTTACTTGTGGGGCGATTCGATCAGGAAAGACGGAAATAATTCCTTCCAACATAGAATATCGTTCCTTGAGCTTTCTCCTACTGAAACGATTTGAGTTTACCTCATAATGAGCGATGTTGGTTCTGCGAATTGCCATGTGCACAAAAAAGGTCAAGAAAGAAATGCCTAGAAAGTCCGCAAAAGCTATGGACAATGTCGCATGCTCAGTGTTGAAAGAAATACCATAAAGCGCCGCACTCAAAAGTCCGAAAGGCGTCCATTGAACATCTATCGCAGGGTTAACGCTGAGAGTGGACAACACCCAGGATAATACCGCGGCTGCACCGATCAAAAGGCCGTACCGAAATTTTATTGGGATTAATTTCAAGGCGGCAAATGTTGCGCGAAGAACTTCTGCCGTAATTTGCACAATAACGACGCTTGTAAGAACAATAACCAACACTTCAAAAAGTCTTATGATTGAGGCCGAATGTAACACCAGGATTATGCAATAGCCGGCTAGAAAACTCGCAAACCCGAATTGCCAAACGTTGAGCGAACCAATCACAATTTCGTATATCGCCGATGCCAGCGACGTAAACGGATAATGACGGAGCTTCGCAGGATCCAACCACTTGAAGAGGCTTCCCGACGAGATAATCATGAACACGATTGTGAATAAAAAAAGAAAATGTAGAACGCCATTTGAAAGGCGGAGCCATTGTTGTTCCGTGGTAACGTGCAACAATTCAGGATGTCGCAACACGAAGCCGATCGCAGCTCCCGTTCCAGCAAAAAGCATGAGCAGAAGCAAGAGAGCCGCAAAAAAAAGTCCGCGCGATTCACTCTCATTCACGAGTAATCGCCAGCGAAGCCAAAATAATGTCCGTAGCATTTTCATTGTGACAGGGTTTCCTTGAAGAACTTCATAATAATAGTCAGAAATCTAGCTTTTGCCAGCGTAGAAAGAGGGAAATTGAAAAATTAGATCATATAAGGAAGGAGTGTCAAAAGACTGACACTCCTTCGAGTCAACATTGGCTACACGGCACATCCTGATGTGGCGACTAATGAGAGCCCGTAAATGGCAAGTATGTCGCTGGTTCCGAACGAGAAGAAGGTTCCAGCTATTCCTACTCCGCCAATGAGTGCTCCGCCCACGCATAGCCAAATATTCTTGCCGCCAATGGCTTGCGACATCTGGGCAGTTGGAAGGGGCGCCGAACTTGGCGATCGATTTTGAGCTACCGACGCCGACAAAGTCAACACCACCATCAGCACCAAGATACCTGAAAGTATCTTTTTCATGCTTACCTCCTCTGTTTTTGGGTTACTATTGTTTGTTTAACAATTCCGCCAAAAAGATGGCGGACAAGATTTGCTCACTGCGGCCCACCTGTCTCTTACTAACTCGAAAGGCACAATACAACGGCCGAGCTGTACCCTACCGTTCTAGTTCGCAGTCGACAGGCCAGTGAGCAAGATGCGCCTGCGCAAAATTCATAATTGTATATTTCTTTCGGATATCCCTTTTATCTCTCCTTCCTCCATATATGACCTGGGACGTCAAGAGAATCGCGAACCACGGAATCGTTGTGCGGGCGTTCTGATGACCCTTCTTCATAAGCAGCATTCCGAGAACGTAGCTTGGAGCCGACCGTATGAACATAAGTTTTTTCGTCTCGAAAGTTTTCTTCATGATGTAGTATGGAGTTGTGACCATATGAAGAAGCCAGGGTGCAATCACCAAGGTAATTGTCGGAGTTATAGTTAATTCTTGCTCCTCTTTTTGAACACTAACGTCTCACCTTTCCATATTCTCTGAAAGTTATTCGCGGCTATTTTGACTTTTCCGACAGCAGGGTCAGAAAGGATAATGAAGCCGTCCGACGTAACGCTGTCAGCAACGGCGAAATGGTCGCCACGAACGAAAACTATCGCCGGCATCTTTAGGTGCATGAAGTCATCCATTGTATATCTCCACCCTTCGGCTCCAAGCCCTCTTTTCTCTGCCATTTCCTCAAGAGTAAACATGCTGGTGCCTTTATAGGTCAGTTCTGCATCAGTGTCCAGGCCATCGACAGTGGAAGGTATTCCATAATGGTCAAATATCATCTTAAGCGACGCGGGGCCGCAATTGTTTGCCTGTGTTTGCATTAGGACGCCGTTTGTGCCAAGGTATTGTGCGCCTATCCACCATGCGGTGGCTCTTCGTAACAGAGACGGTGAATTGAGAACATATACTGCCGATGTAAAACCTGTCATCAGTATAAGCGCGAATGCCAGCCCTATGATGGCTAGGAGTTTTCTTCGATTCCTCGCTCGTGGTAACTGGATCACTTGCTCTCGACTAGTGTTTTCACCGCTTCTTCTTCAATCTTCGGACTTACCTCGCCGAATATTTCATTTCGTAGGATTAGTCCGCTGTCGATAAGAAATGTGACGGGCACCGTTGTCACTCTAAGTGCATTTTTCGCGCTATCGTTTTGATCTAGAAAAACCCGGAACGAAATCGAGCTTGCCGATATCAACTTTGCCGTGGTGTCGCGGTTGCTTATCGACAATCCTGCAAAGGTCGCTTTGCCGCCATATTCTCTTTCTATTGAGTCGAAGACCGATAGCATCCTGATGCAGTGCGGGCATTCGGCGCTGAAGACCATGAGAACAGCTCTGCCATTCCTGAGACTACTCAGAGAGAAGCTGCTGTCTCGAAGGCTCAAGAGATTTCGAAGTGGAATTGGCTTGCCGATTGGAAGTGGTGCAGTATCTAGCTTCTCATGAATATAGGATAATAACAGGATTGGTGTCGCGACGATTATGCCAAGCGCGACCAGGGCGACGCGCGTCTCTAACCCTCCCGCCATTTTCTTCATGCCGAGCGACACTGCTACGCTCCCCATTAATGGGACTTCGCCATCACATCAAGGCGTTAGCAGATTTTAGCGAACTGTTTTGTTATTGTCAATAGGCGGCGAAGGATTTCTTGCCGATTTCTCAGAATATTATCGAACCGTTTCAATGGAGTGTTGTCTGTACCCACGAAACTGGAGTAGCAACTCTCGCTGACGAGGAGCTTCCACCGCACTTAATTGTTTGCTAAATTAGTTGAAACAGGAGTTTTCGGTGCCTCCAAGCAAACATCCCGCTCGCGCGAAACGATTCTTCATCCTTGACGGAACTGCCCTGGCATACCGCGCCTATTTCAGTATGATCGGCAGGCCGCTGGTGAATTCAAAAGGCCAGAACACGAGTGCTGCGTTCGGGTTTGCCAATTACCTCATGAAGATCCTCTCCGACGAGAAGCCCGATTACCTCGTAGCGGTTTTCGATACCGCAGAACCGACATTCCGTCACAAGAAATTCCCAGAATACAAGGCGACACGCGAGAAGATGCCGGAAGAAATGATCTCACAGCTCGGTCATATAAAGAAGATGCTCAACGCTTTCGGTGTGCCGACCGTGGAGAGACCCGGCTATGAAGCCGACGATGTCATCGGGACGCTCGCGAGTATTGCGGCAAAGGAAAATATAAACGTGTTCATGGTTACCGGCGACAAGGACTTCATGCAGCTCGTCACTCCGAAAGTCAAGATGTATAAACCGGGCAAGAGCGGCTCTGATGTGGAAATTGTCGACGAGAAAGGAGTCGAAAACAAGTTCGGCGTAAAACCGTCCCAGGTGATAGACGTGCTTGCGTTGACGGGGGACGCGGTTGACAATGTGCCGGGGATAAAAGGTATCGGCGAGAAAACCGCTATCCCTCTGATACAGAAATACGGCTCGGTGGAGAAAGTGCTTTCGAAAGCCGACGAGGTGGATAAGCCGGCTCTGCGCGAGAAGCTGAGGTCCGGCAAAGACATAGCACTTCTTTCCAAGTGGCTCGTCACGATCAAGACCGATGTGCCTCTCGGTGTCGACTTCCATTCGCTGAAGGAGAAGAATCCTGATCAGGATGAGATTGCGAGGCTGTTCAACGAGCTTGAATTCAAGTCGTTGATCCGCCGGGCACAGCAGCTCGTCACCGGCCCGGCTGCAAAAGAGGAACCCGACGAAAGTCCGGCTGAAGCGGAACCGGTGTCCGCGGAACAGGACTATGAAACAATTTCGACGGTAAAACACAACTATAGACTGATCACCGATGCGGGAGAGCTCGTCAAGCTTGCAGGCAAGTTGAAGGAAGCCGGATTAGTGTCGATGGATACGGAGACTACGGGCGTGGATCCGCTGAACGCCAAGCTCGTCGGCATAGCATTCTCGGTGAAACCGCATGAAGCTTATTACATCAACATCTCGTCTGAGGGCGGGGATCTTTTTTCAGGAGGGGAAGCGGAGCGAGGTGTCAGCACGAAGGAAGCAGTGAAAATACTCAAACCAGTCTTTGAGTCAGGGAAAATCAGGAAAGTCGGACAGAATCTCAAGTACGACATGCTCGTGCTTTCCAATTACGATATCCGGACACGCGGCGTGGAATTCGATTCGATGGTTGCAGCGTACATCGTGAACCAGGACGGCCAGCACAACCTCGACGCGCTGGCAAAGGAATACCTGAAGTATAAACCGGTATCCATCGAAGAGCTTATCGGGAAAGGAAAAAACCAGAAGAACATGCGCGAAGTATCTCCGGAGACAGTCGCCGAATACTCGGGTGAAGATGCCGACATTGCCCTGCAGCTCGCCGAAATCCTCAGGAAGAAGCTGGAGAAATCGAATCTCCTCGGCCTTTGCGAGAAGATGGAATTTCCGCTGATCGAAGTGTTGGCAGAAATCGAGCGGACCGGCGTCAAGATAGACACCGAGATTCTCGCTCAGATCTCGAAGGAGCTGGAGCGAATGATCGAGAACACGGGTGATGAAGTCTATAAGCTTGCGGGAACCGAGTTCAACATAAACTCGCCGAAACAGCTCGGAGAGATTCTGTTCAACAGGATGAAGCTTGCACCAACCAAGAAGACGAAGACCGGATTCTCGACGGACGTCTTCGTGCTCGAGGAGTTGAGCGCAGAAAACCCGATCGCGGAGAAAATCCTGGCGTACAGAAAACTCACAAAACTCAAATCGACGTACGTGGACGCGCTTCCTGCCCTGATAAATCCGCGCACGGGAAGAGTTCACACCTCGTTCAACCAGACCGTGGCAGCCACAGGACGCCTCAGCTCATCCGATCCCAACCTGCAGAACATCCCGATACGCGGAGAGATGGGGAAAGAGATCCGCAAAGCCTTCGTGCCTGGCGAAAAAGGGTGGGTGATGATGTCCGCCGACTATTCGCAGATCGAGCTTCGCGTCATGGCACACATTTGCAAAGACGAAGGTCTAACCGAGGCATTTCAGAAGCATGAGGATATCCACCGCACCACGGCGTCGAAGGTGTTCGGCGTAGCGCCCGACAAGGTTACGCAGGACATGCGCCGGAAGGCAAAGGAAGTAAACTTCGGTTTGCTCTATGGTATCGGGCCGTACGGCCTGAAGATCCGGCTTCGGATTTCACAGGGCGAGGCGAAGGAGGTTATCGACACGTACTTCCGGCGGTTCCCGAGAGTCAGGGAATACATAGACGGCACTTTGGGATTCGCCCGCAAGCACGGTTACGTCGAAACCCTGCTTGGAAGAAGACGTTATCTTTCGAATATAAACAGCAAGAATTCTGCTGTGCGGATGGCCGAGGAACGCCAGGCGATCAACATGCCCATCCAGGGAACCGCAGCCGATATGATCAAGCTCGCAATGGTCGCGATCTTCCGCGAGATGGAAAAGCTGAAGATGAGATCAAGGATGATACTCCAGGTCCACGACGAGCTGGTGTTCGAAGCTCCGAAAGATGAGGTTAAGAAACTGGAGGCGCTGGTCCGTGAAGAGATGAAGAGCGCGTTGAAACTCAGCGTCCCCGTCGAAGTCGACGTCGGTGTCGGGCCGAACTGGCTCGATGCACACTGACCCGAATTACGAGTACCGATTGTCCGGAGAGAGACGTGGTTAGCCGCGCTGAGGGGAAGTAACCGGGGGATGATTTCCCGGAAGACATTCTTCCGGAGAGTCGTTACTTAATGAACAGCTCTACTATCTTGTAGGCCCCCGCGCCGATCAAAGCGGCCATCGGAATTGTGAGCACCCATGCCAGGATGATGTTACCTGCTACGCCCCACCGTACGGCCGAAACACGCCTTGTGGCTCCAACACCCATAATACCGCCGTTAATTGTGTGTGTCGTGCTGATCGGGATGCCGAGAAATGTTCCGAGCATGAGCGTGATTCCACCCGCGGTTTCTGCGCAGAATCCGTCAACGGGTCTCAATTTCGTGATCTTCTGTCCCATTGTCTTGACGATTCTCCAGCCGCCGAAGAGTGTGCCCATGGCAATTGCAAAGTGGCAAATAAGAACAACCCAGATCGGTACATGGAAGGTGCTGAGATAACCCGAAGTGACCAAAAGCCCGGTTATAATTCCCATAGTCTTCTGTGCGTCATTTGTACCATGGCCCAGGCTGAGAAAGGCCGCGGACAGAAGCTGCAATTTGCGAAACGCGCCGTTGACTTTGGTCGAAGACCTGCTGTGGAACAGCCACATCACGCCAGTCATCAGCAGAAAGGCTATTATGAGTCCCATCATCGGAGCGACCACTATGAATATCAGCGTGGGAGTCCAGCCGTGAGGAATTATTGCGGAGAAACCTGCCTTCGCCACCGCAGCTCCGGCGTACCCGCCCATCAGAGCATGTGACGAGCTCGTCGGCAGGCCGTAGTACCAAGTTATGATATCCCAGACTATTGCTCCGGCCAATCCGCCTAGTATGACATACACGCTGACCTCGTTAAGCTCAACCAACCCTTTGCCGAGCGTGCCGGCGACTTTCAAAGTGAACAGAAAGGCGGCGATGAAATTGAAGAAGGCCGCCCATACCACGGCTTTTCTGGGTGAAAGAACGCGCGTGGATACGACCGTGGCAATCGAATTTGCTGAATCGTGAAATCCGTTGAGGAAATCGAAGATGAGCGCGACGATTATGATGATAACGACGAGTGTCAGCATCAGGGGCGGGCGGTGTCAGGCATGTTTTATCAGTATCGATTCGAGGACGTTGGCGACGTCTTCGCACCGATCTGTCGCCGTTTCCAAACCGGTGTATATCTCCTTGATCTTGATCAGTTCGATTGCGTTCTTCTCATTCTCGAACAGGTCGGCGATCGCGAGACTGAAAACCGTGTCGGCATCATTCTCGTATTCGTTGACTTTCTTGAGCACTTCCTGGAGCATCTGCGAGTTCTTGAAGTCTCTGAGATATGTGACGCCTTTACCGACCATTTCCACCTGCAGCTGGATTATATCCATCAGCTTCCGCATATACTGCGTAGCACCCTTCACATTGTACAAGACGAATCTAGAAGAGGTGCCGTTTATGTAATCCATGATGTCGTCGAGCGACGACGCGAGCTGGTGAATGTCTTCACGGTCGAACGGCGTAACGAACGTCGCGTTAAGTTCCCCAAAAATCCTGTGGGTGACTTCGTCGGCCTGGTGTTCCAGGTCTTCGATCTCTTCCATGATAGCCTGGGTCTGGACGCGGTCTGAGCCGGGAATTCTTTTGAGAGTGATCGATGCTTTCAAGAGAAGTTTTGTCATTTCCTCGAACAAGGAATAGAACTTCTCGTCGTGGGGCAGGAGGATTTGGATCAATCTGTCGATTTTCACGGTATACCCGAAGTAAAGTGAGAAATTCGAAGCGACATAATTTAACCGCTGCGCCGGATTTTTCAAAGGAATCATGCCAAATATGACGTATTTAGATGTGATCTTGATTTGACCGGGCTCAACTCGCAGGATTCCTGACTTGATTTTAACGGGGCGCTTCCGAAATTAGAAGGAGAGGCGTCAGGCGAAGCGTTTGGCTGGTTGTTTGATAATGGCCCGATGCTATTTTAAATTAACAATGAAAATGTTCGGTTTGCGAGGCGAAGTCCTGAAACTCGTTCAGGCTCGATAGTGTTGGAATCAGCACAGCAATTAAAGGATCAGGTACGAAATGGAAGGTAATTTCTCAAATCGCGTGCAGGACGTAATACGGCTCAGCCGCGAAGAGGCTTTGAGACTGGGACACGACTTCATCGGGACCGAGCATCTTCTTCTCGGAATTATTCGGGAGGGTGAAGGGATCGCCGTCAAGATCCTCCGGAATCTCGGAGTCGACCTCTACAAGCTGAAGAAAGCGGTCGAAGATACCGTACGAACGTCGGGGGGCACGCTTACGATCGGCAACATACCGCTGACAAAACAGGCGGAGAAGGTTTTAAAGATTACCTATCTGGAGGCGAAGCTCTATAAGTCGGACGTCATAGGGACGGAACATCTGCTCCTGTCTCTTCTTCGTGACGACGATAATGTCGCCTCTCAGATTCTGCATCAGTTTAATGTCACATATGACAGTGTTCGTCAGGAACTCGACAACATCATCAACGGGAGGCCGTCGCAACCTGCGGCTCAGGCGGCTCAGCACGGGTCGGCAGCGGGCGGCACTGAACAGCGGAAGGGTGAAAAGTCGAAGACTCCTGTGCTCGATAATTTCGGCAGGGATTTGACGAAACTCGCTTTGGAAGACAAGCTCGATCCGATAATCGGACGTGAAAAGGAGATTGAGCGGGTTGCACAGGTTCTTGCACGCAGGAAGAAAAACAATCCTGTGCTGATAGGCGAGCCGGGTGTCGGCAAGACCGCGATCGCAGAGGGCCTGGCGCTCAGGATCGTTCAGAAGAAGGTGTCGCGCGTTCTTCATAATAAGCGTGTCGTTACGCTGGATCTCGCTGCCCTGGTCGCCGGCACGAAATACCGCGGACAATTCGAAGAGCGAATGAAAGCCGTGCTCAACGAGCTCGAAAAGGCGAAGGACGTAATACTCTTCATCGATGAGCTCCACACCATCGTAGGTGCGGGCGGTGCATCGGGTTCGCTCGATGCCTCTAACATGTTCAAACCGGCGCTCGCGCGGGGCGAGATACAGTGCATCGGTGCCACGACTCTCGACGATTACCGCCAGTACATCGAGAAGGACGGCGCCCTGGACCGCAGGTTCCAGAAAATCATGGTGGAGCCGACCTCCGTAGACGAGACGATCCAGATTCTCAACAATATCAAGCAGAAATATGAAGAGCACCACAATGTGAAGTTTACCGAAGCTGCGATCGACTCTGCGGTGAAGCTCAGCGACAGGTATATGACCGATCGGTTCCTTCCTGATAAGGCGATCGATGTCATGGACGAAGCGGGGTCGAGGATTCACCTGGCGAATATCATCGCGCCGAAGGAAATTGTCGAGCTTGAGGAAGAAATCGAGAAGATAAAGCAACAGAAAAACAAGGTTGTAAAGACGCAGGATTTTGAGGAAGCGGCGCGGCTCCGGGATCTGGAAAAAAAGCTTCTCTCCGATCTTGAGATCGCCAAGCGCGAGTGGGAATTGAAGGCCGAGACGACGGTCCACGAAGTGACGGAAGACCACGTCGCCGACGTCGTCGCCATGATGACCGGCATTCCGGTCAACAAGATCGCCGAAAGCGAATCGGTCAAGCTTCTTAAAATGTCCGAGGAGCTTACAAAGGTTGTCGTCGGCCAGAACGAAGCGATCACTAAATTGAGCAAGGCCATCCGCAGGGCAAGAGCGGGTTTGAAAGACCCGAGGAGGCCGATCGGCTCGTTCATTTTCGCCGGCCCCACCGGTGTCGGAAAGACGGAGCTTGCGAAGGCGCTTGCGCGCTACCTGTTCGATTCCGAAGAAGCGCTCGTCAGGATCGACATGTCGGAATATATGGAGAAGTTCAACGTCAGCCGGCTCGTCGGAGCGCCTCCGGGATATGTCGGCTACGAAGAGGGCGGGCAGCTCACCGAAAAAGTGCGCCGCAAACCGTACAGCGTCGTACTGCTAGACGAGATCGAGAAGGCGCACCCCGACGTGTTCAACATACTCCTCCAGGTTCTTGACGACGGCATACTGACGGACAGCCTGGGAAGACGTGTCGACTTCAAGAACGTCATTCTGATCATGACCACGAACATCGGCACGCGCGAGATCAAGCCGGCCGGTACGTTCGGTTTCGGCCAGGCGACTTCAGAAGACAGGTACACCTCGATGAAAAACGTGATCGAGGAAGCGATGAAGCGCCTCTTCAATCCCGAGTTCATGAACAGGATCGACGACGTCATCATTTTCCACCCTCTCGAGACCGACGACATAAAGAAGATCATCGACATTCACACGGAGAGCCTGCGGAAGCGGCTTGCGACGCTCGGTGTGAAGCTGGAGCTGACGAAGCCTGCCAAGGATTTTCTTGCCGAGAAGGGTTTCGACCCGGCATTCGGCGCGCGCCCGCTGAGAAGGGCGGTCCAGCGTTATCTCGAGGATCCGCTTGCCGAGGAGATGCTGAAGGGAACCTTCACCGAAGGAATGCTGGTTAAGGTGAAGATCGACAAGCGCTCGGGTGAGCTGAAGTTTGCCGAACAGAAGGCGAAGACGCAGACGAAGGACCCGAACCTCTCCGACGTCAGCACAAATTGATTTGTCAATGCCTCAGTACATGCGCCCGATGGTAGTTGCTGTCGGGCGCTTCTATTTTGTGGCAGCAATCGTTGATTGACTTCCGATGAACCGATTGGAATTATGTGGTTCAGCGGGTTCAGCCGGAAGTATTGGGACCTGGTGTCATAGGACCTCGCCATGCCCTCCCCCCAAAAACAGTATGATAATTCCCGTGGTCCCTCTTCCTTGTCCCGATCCGAAACCTCCATGTTATGATCGGGATCCCGAACCTCCAGTTCGGAAAAGTGAGAGGACGAAGGTGAGGGTGATCTCCGAATCGGGTTTACTCTTTTCGTACTCGCACATCCGGCGTGAAGATGCTCCCGGGATTGTGACACACACTCCGTTGAGGAAAGAGACCTTGAGGTTCTTCCCCTCGCAGGGGAAACGAGTGACTGGACGATCTGGTAAATGCCCCGCCCCTCATTGCATATGTGGTTTAATTTTTAATTGAGATACCGGCCGATAATTGGATTTTCTTTCACGCTTTGTTAAAATTGATGCGCATGGAATCAGAGAAGGGCGTCGTCCCACAGTCATCATCAGCGAAGAGAGACAACTTGCCGGAACTCACGCACGCTTCGAAGACCATAGACGTTTCCGACAACGAGTACTGGAACTATTGCGATAATTGCGGGACGAGGCTCGAAACATTCCGGTGCAGATATGTCTGTCCGAAGTGCGGTTTCTTTCACTCTTGCAGCGAACCGTAAGCAGAAGTGCAGATCAATTCCCAAAAATTAAGAAGGAGCTTGGATGAACAAGAAGACTAAGGTCGTCAGGAAGAAACATCATAAGAGAGTAAATAGTATAAAAGCTAAGACGAAAGCGCGTCGCGCCGCAGCAAACAAGGCGAAAGCATCAGCTCAGTAGCTGAGCTCCAAGGTCCAAAAACCAAGCTCCAAACAAGTTCTAAAAATCGAGTTCCATCTCTAACATGCCGTTTTTGGTTCTTTGCTAATTGGAGCTTTGTTTTTGCCTGGGACCTGGAAGTTGATCTTTGGAGCTTTCTCCATTTAGACGGTAACTCTCCAAGAACTTGAAATCATACGTTAAAGAACTGGAATACGCTCTGAAGGTTGTGAAATCTTCCGAACGTATCACGCTCAAATACTTCCGGTCGAAGTTCAAGGTCGATTATAAATCGGACAGGAGTCCGGTCACCATTGCCGACAAGTCCTGCGAGAAATTCCTGATTGGAGAGCTTTCGAAGAAATTTCCCGAACACGGATTTTATGGAGAAGAGTTCGGAGATAGCTCCGCCGGAAGTGAATTCCGGTGGATAATAGATCCGATAGACGGCACACGCAATTTCACACGAGGCATCCCCTACTGGGGGACGCTATGCGGACTCGAACATAACGGCGAGATGGTCGCCGGTATCATGGCGCTGCCGGCGCTGAAAAAGACCTACTGCGCATCGAAGAGACACGGCGCCTTCTGCAACGGCAGGCGAATAAAAGTGAGCAAGCTGACGGAGCTGGAGAAGTCCACGGTAGTGTTCGGAGGGCTGAGCTATTTCGTCGGGACGAAATACGAGAGAGCATTCCTGGACATTATAAAGTCATCTTATCACGATCGTGGTTTCGGCGACTGTTTCGGATACACTTTTGTTGCCGACGGTCAGGCCGAGGCGATGATCGACCCGATCGTGAGTCCGTGGGATGTCGCCGCGATCAAGCCGATAATAGAAGAGGCGGGCGGAGTCTTCACCGACTTCGAGGGGAATCCCACTATTTACAACCGCACGGGACTTGCTGGGAACCCGTGTATGCACGAGGCGATACTGAAGAAATTCTCTATCTGAGGATTTGAGCCGATCCCCTGTGGCGCGGAGTCAGGCGAAATTTCCGGCGGTCAGTCCGCTTTCACCTTGATCACCACCATCGTCATATCGTCGTGCTGCGGAGCGACTCCGACGAACTTCCTGACTCCGGCGTCTATCTTCTCGATCATCTGTTTCACCGGAAGCTGTCGCGTAGCCTCG
>JAJYJD010000348.1 GCA_021789755.1 Bacteroidota bacterium | reverse complement strand
CCTCACATAAGCGACTTCGTATCGCTTAGCCGCGAAGCTCCTCGCAAGCCTGGGAATTTCTTTGTTGGTAGGATCGGCCGCCACGATTATGAGCTTGTCGGGTCGTGCCTCATCAAACTTCATGGGAAGCATCTTCGCACTTATGATCTCATCCTTCAAATTGTCGCCTGACTCGACAAGCTTCTTTACGAAGTCGATCCGTTCGGGATCGATCACCTCATCGGCCAGGTAGATCTCGCGAAAGCCGTAGAGATTTGCGACTTCCCTGAAAACGAGGTCATGTTCGACATTGAAGTCCGAGACGAGAATCTGGGCCAGAGTGCGGCGACTCTTCGAATCCTCCGCCTCTTTCTTCTTTATCGCCAGCTCGAGCGTCTCGTAGTCGATGATCCCCTTCTTAAGAAGCGTATAGCCCAGCTTATCACTTATGTCTATTTCGGGCATCGGTATCCTCAACCACCACCTGGCACCGACGGGCTAATAAGGGCGGATTCGGACGAGACTATCGTGAGTGCGATCATCACCACCATAATCACCATCGAGACTATAACCTGTATAAAGTCAATTGCGTTCTTCAGTTTGTATCCGGTCTCTTTCTCGTAATAGTTTGCAAGCTGAAGTGCCGTGTTGCGGACGGTTCCGGTCTCTGCCCCGCTGTGAAATCTGGAAATCGCGGTCTCTGTGAAGACGTTACTCGCAGCCAGAGATTCCGTCAGACCCTTTCCCTGGGTGACCATCATAGGAATTGCGATGGATTTGATCTGATGTTCCATGTACTTGTTGCCGCACGCCTCGGCGGCGAGTTTGATGACATCGATGTTCTCCCCGGATCCGCTGTACATGGCATAGAAGACTCTGCAGAAAATTTCTATGCTTGTCTTATGAAGCAGGCTTCCCACCGCGGGCATCTTGATCATATATTTGTCCAGATAGAACCTTCCCTTTTCCGTAGTGGCAAATCTTGCGAAGAAAACCGACCCTGCAACAGCAATCAACCCCATCCACCAGAAATTTGTGGTGAGAAAGTGACTGAGCTTCAATGTTGCGGCAGTCATTGGCGGAACCTGGCCAAGCTTTGCGAACAACTCGGCAGTAGCCGGGAAAATATAAGCAACGTAATAGATAACGGCAATAAACAGGACAAACATCGTTACTGCCGGCATGATAAGGGCGCTCTTCAAATTCTTCTTGAATTCCGCCTGTCGCTCGAGGAATTTGGCAGTGCTGTCATATATTTCCGACATATTGCCGCTCTTTGACGCAAGCCCGAGCATATGCGCGGTAAACCTGCCGAATACCTTCTCATGCCGGACGAAGGCCTGTTCGCTGTCCTTCCCCTGCTTCAAATCATTATTTATCTCTCTGACAGTATCTCGGAGCGTCTTGTTTTCGATATCGTTTGTCAGGAGCTGTAAAATTTCGTTGAAAGGAAGCTTCTCGCGTAGAAGATCTGCACTCACCCGGACGAAAGTGACGACTTCCGTGGCAGGAGGCTTCGGCTTGAAATCCAGAAGTTTCTTCTGAACCGAGAGCACTTTGAAATCAAGGTGCTCGAGAGCCGCCCTTACTTCTTCTTTTGTGAAAGCTTTTTGCTCGCCCGTCACAGGCTTTTCGCCGTTGCGGCGCACCCGATACACGAATGTGGAGCGAGCCCTCAGGTCGGTAAGTTTGAATTGATTTTTTAACGCAAGGTCAGTTACGACCTTCCTTGCCTGTGCGCGGGTGTCTGCCGAGACAACGCCTTGAACCGTACGGCCGCCCGGCTTAACTCCTTGGAATCTAAACTCCGGCAACCTTCGCCCTCCTCAATATTAAAAGCAAATGGGCAGAAATCCTGACGTGGCAGGAAACTGCCCATTTTAAACTAGCGTCCCACTATTAGTTAAGGACTTTGACAGATATAGAATTGGCCGAGTCAATCGCGTACGCTTTAACCGGATTCACTCCGTCGTTTCCTATCTCTTTGCCAGAACCGGCGATATAGCATACCGGAGCGAGTCCGTTCGAGGCTGTATCCCCAACTATGGCTGCTGCACCCGAAGGAGCGGCTGAAAAATGCGCTGAATAACTTCCGTTTCCGTTTCCGGTGTCAACGGGGGCTAACCCAAATCCGGCGAAGCTCTGTCCGCCACCGGCCATCGCGGTTGGCTTGCGGTAATACTGTTGCGCCTTTGCCGCGAGGTTATTCAAGTCGTTGATAACCTGGTCGCGGTTTGAGCTCTGTGCATTGCTCTTGAACATCGAAATTCCGACCGCTATAGCGATACCCACGATAATGACTCCAAGAACAATTAGCAGAAGTTGTTGCTGTCCCATACTTACCTCCTTTTAAATTTTTAAAGGGACTTGAAAGAAAACTCTTAAACGCCATGCCTCAACCGAATATTAACGGCAGATGCCAAGAAAGTCAAGTTTTCGGCCCTTTGTTGAACCGTTTAACTGATCAAGGCTAAGCTTTATATGCAACTACGATGCCGATAAATCGACCCCGGCTTTCCCGTTTGTAATGCCCCGAATCGACTCAATCATGGGGGCTTTGAAGAGAAAGAATTTCCGGCTGCCCGAAAAAATTACCGTGACGTAACGCATCTGTGTAAGAAATGGAACGTGCGAAAGATGGAAACTCGGAATGATGAATGCTTTTGGGATTTTTCCATGTTCTCCCACTTTGGCGGATTCCACGCCGGGCAATGCAGGATCCCGACATTTGCCTTCTTACAGCCTCACGTATATTCAATTCTAATAAACAACAACTGCTTGAAATTTCGTTATTCCATTGCTCCCTCAGTGTCTTTTTCCCAAACCTCAAATCCATATTTCACTTCTTCGAGGCACAGTCCGCATGCCGGCGCGGACATAGAAGCAAGCCTGCGTTCTTCGGAAAGTACAATGGACCGGAACTCGTCTATGGACAATCTGCCGCGCCCCACATCCACCAGGGTTCCGACAATCGCACGCACCATGCCATGGAGGAAACGGTTCGCCTCTATCTCAAAAACGAGGAGGGAGGTAGGAGGAAGGAGAAAGAAGTCCGGTACCCTGTCTCCTTTCCCCCGTTTCCTTTCTTCCCCTTCGTGTGTCCATTCTGCCTTTGTCACGTTGCAGATGAAGTGTCTTTGCTGGTCGGCGTATTTTG
>JAJYJD010000347.1 GCA_021789755.1 Bacteroidota bacterium | reverse complement strand
GATCTGCTTGTCGGGCTGGTTCAAATCGGTGAGGAACGTGTACAGGACATATCGCAGCCCAGCCGCGGTGTTCCTGACGCCGTGAGCGAGATGGAGCCAGCCTTTGGCGGTCTTGATCGGAGCCGGACCGAGCCCGTTCTTCACTTCCTTTATAGTGTGATACTGCCGGTCGTCGATGATAGTCTCTTCGTCGATTACAGCCCCAAGCATCGAACCGGTGAGCCCCCAGCCGATGCCGCCGCCGGATCCGGTGCTGATAAAACCGTCCTGCGGCCTTGTGTAGAATGCGTATTTCCCTTCGACAAACTCAGGGTGCAGAACAACATTCCTCTGCTGCGGCGACTTCGTCTTCAGGTCAGGCAGCCGGTCCCACTTCTCGAAGTCTTTTGTTCTCGCGATGCCGCATTGGGCGATGGCGGAGGACAGGTCGCCCTGCGCCGCCGAGGGGTCCTTCCTCTCCGTACAGAAAAGACCGTAGAACCAGCCGTCTTCGTGTTTCGTCACCCGCATGTCGTAAACGTTCGTATCCGGATTTCCGGGAATCTCGGGCATCGTAATAGGGTAATCCCAGAACCGGAAGTTATCGATCCCGTTCCTCGACTCCGCAACCGCGAAGAACGATTTCCTGTCCGTCCCTTCCACTCTTACGAAAAGGAGAACTTTCCCTTCGTGCTCGATAGCGCCGACATTGAAGGCGGCGTTGACTCCAATCCGTTCGAGAAGGTCGGGATTGCTCTTGTAGTCGAGGTCGTACCGCCACTGAACGGGCGCGTGTGCGCCGGTGAGCACGGGGTATTTGTAACGGTTGAATATGCCGTTACCCTCTTTTATCATCTCATTTTTTCTTCTGATCAGTTTTTCGTGCGATGCGAGAAGCTGTCTCGCCTTTTGACTGAATTGTGCCTTTTTCATTTTGTCTCTCCGGCTAATGCGGCTGTCGATGAATTAATGCTCCCGGCTTCCGCTTTTTTCTCTCCGAACGTGGCTTCGAGCTTGTCCCACCAATTGAGTTTCAGAATTATTGTTGTGACTATCATTGTTAGAAGTGAAACAATCAGTCCTGACCAGTCGCGGATTACCAGGTAAACCGGCGCGGCCATCAGCGTGATCTGCCAGACTACCCCTACAACTATGTTGAACATATCCCGCTTGAAGTCTTTGTTTGGTACGAACGACGGGTCCGCCCTCATGACTTTCTCTTTGATCGGTTTCCAGAATCCCCATGGGCGGACGTTCTTGTAGAATTTCATTAGAGTCTCGTCGTCTTCCGCGGGCGTCATGTAAGTGGCGACATAACATCCGATAATCGACACGGCAAATATTATCGGGAAAGAGTTCATGCTTGCGTTGTTCGCAAGCGGCCAGTTGCGAAGGAAGGGAATAACGTTGAGGTTATCCAAAACGAGAAGAATCAGCATTGTCCCGATGCCTGTAAGCATTCCCCAGAAGTAGCCGTAGCCGTTGAAACGCCACCAGTACCACTTCAGGACGTTCGCTGCCGTGTATCCCCCCCACAACGCGGAGACGATCCAGAGTACGACCGAGTTGATCGAGCTGACCATGAAGCCTATGCTCACTCCGACCACAATCACGAGAAGCGTCGTCACATAACTCCAGTTGACATATACTTTCGGATCGGCGTTCGGATTGATGTACCGCTTGTAAATATCGTTTACTATGTATGCCGGGGCGGCGTTTACGGTCGCGGCGAAGTTGCTCATGAACGCGGCGATCAGTCCGGCCATCAGGAACCCGAGAAGCCCGACCGGTATATAGTGCGCGAGCACCTCCGGAAGTATAGTCTCGAAATTCGGTGTGGCTATCGAGCCGCTGTACAACGCGTTGAAGTTGGTTAACGCCAGGACCGTCAGTCCTGCGACCATCAGGTAACGCGCGGGGTTCAGTACGACATTGACGGCCGAGCTCATCTTAGCCGCCTCGACCGGGCTCTTCGTCGAGAGAACGCGCTGCATATCGTAATTCGGCGCCGGGCCTGCCGCGGAGATGAATATCCCCTTGAACAATACCATGACGAAGAACAGCCCGAACATTGAGTATCCGTCCGTCGCGATCCACTTTCCGAACTCGGTCACCTTGGAAGACGCGACGGAATTAACCGAAGACCAGTCCATATTCAGGTGCCAGCCGAAGAAGATATTCGACCAGCCGGAAGGGAGAACGCTGTGTATCATCGCCGGTGAAACATAATTCATTGCGATGATGCCTATCGCTATCGAAGAGATGGTGAGTATTGCGTACTGGAGGACCTCCGTCATAACGACGCTGAACATTCCACCTTTGACGACATAGAGCGTCGTGATTGCCATGAGAATAAGCCCGTAGAGATTGGCGTTTATGTCGGGATGCGCCAGAAGCGTTGCGGGGTTGGTGACGAGAGGCGGGAGGAATGCCACCGCGAACTCGCCGATCCCCTTGAACCCGTATGAGAGGAACCCGATCACGCTTATGAGCGCGAATACAACCACGATGATGTGAGACAGCGTCGCGCCTTTTCCCGTGCCGAACCGCGTCTTTATCCATTCGGCACCGGTCATCACATTCGACCGCCTCAGCCACGCCGACATGTAAACCATCAGGAAAATCTGGTTGAATACCGGCCACAGCCACGGCAGCCACATGCTCTTCATCCCGTACACAGTCAGCCAGTAAACTAAAAGCATTGTGCCGGCGACGTCGAACATTCCCGAGGCGTTCGAGACACCCAGCATCCACCAGGGAAGTGTGTTTCCTCCGAGGAAGTAATTCTGGATGTTCTTCGAAGCCCTTTTTGTGACAAGCATCCCGAGAAGCACCACTCCTACGAGATATACCACAACGATGCTCAGATCGACTACGCCCAGATGCATTGATTGATTCTCCCTTTTTGATCGACTAAGCGCGGCGCCGGATCGATAGTCAAAATTGCGCTCTGTGGCTCTGAAGTGATCCTGGTTTTTTCACGAACGCACGCTGCCATTATGCCCCGCAATCTAATAAGAAACTCAAATAAATAAAATAATGACGGGCCTTTCGACTACAGTGCCCTGTGGATGGATTCTTCGTCCCGCTATGCGGGACCCAGAATGACGAATTGTGTTGTTGCGGTGGATTCTTCGACAGGCCGCAAGGGCGTCCT
>JAJYJD010000346.1 GCA_021789755.1 Bacteroidota bacterium | reverse complement strand
TTGGCAAACCCGAACGCAGCACTCGTGTTCTGGCCTTTTGAATTCACCAGCGGCCTGCCGATCATACTGAAATAGGCGCGGTATGCCAGGGCAGTTCCGTCAAGGATGAAGAATCGTTTCGCGGGCAACTTTAACTCCTGTTTGAATCAATTTAGAAAGATTAGGACTGAAAAGCTTAGACGGAATATGACCGTCACCTTAGAAGAGAAGCCTTGGTTGGTGACGGTCACAACCCTTCGGTTTGTACTTCATGTACGCCTAATTTAATTTAAGAAAAAGGAGGACTGATGTCGGAACAACCTGTTACCGCTGGTCAACCGCAAGAAGAAAAAATGTCCTTCATGGACAAAGCCGCGGGTATATTTTACGAACCATCGAGAGTGTTCGAGTCTTTCAGAACCGACGGTGTGAAGACCGCCGACTGGCTCGTTCCGCTCCTTATTCTTGCAGTCATAGCTTCTCTCGGAACCTACGTACGTTTCACCACGCCCGATCTCCGTTTCCAATTCATTCAGATGCAGGAACAGAGGATCGACAAATCTGTAAACGAAGGCAAAATAACCGCAGAGCAGGCCCAACAGGCCAAAGACAGGATGGGAAGCTCGTCAGGACTGTTCATGGTGTTCGGCATCCTCGGCGCGGTCGTCGGCCTCTTTATCATTTTCTTCTTGACCGCGGCAGTGTGGCTTCTCGTCGGGAAATATGCCCTGAAGGGAACTGCAATGACGTACAACCACGCGATGGCGATCGCAGGCACGACAAGCTGGATCGCCGCGGTAGGTGCAATACTGGGAATCGTGATTGCGATTGCGATGTCGCGATTCTACGGGGGGGGATGAATCTCGGTATGCTCACACAAATGAATAATGACAACAAGGTCTACGTGCTTTTGAGGAGCATCGATCTCTTCACTGTCTGGAACCTCGCCGCGAGCGCGATAGGAATAAGCGTCCTCGCCGGCAAGAAGGGGGCACAACCATACGTGTGGGTTTTTGGAATCTGGCTGGTGATCATCCTGTTCAGCACTTTCGTTCTGGGCGGAATGTTCGCATAATGCATTCTAACTGCAAGTAGAAGTTTCAACCGGGCGGGAATCTCGTTTCTCCCGCCTCCGGTCATCGGCACCCTAATCCCGTATCAGTTTGAGCAGTCCTTCGGCTGACCACTTCCTGCCGGAGCCGATCAGCTTCCTTGCATCTTCCACTTTCCCCCAGGTGTTCCACAGCAATACTCCTCTTACTTTTCCTTCTCCCAGGTAATACACGACCCCCTTGCGGAATTCATCGACCCAATCCTCGACCGTCTCCATTCTTGAATCGAGCTCGCCGACAGCTTCGTACCCGAGGTCAAATAAATCGGAATAGAAAAACGGCAGGTAATCGTACGCTTCTTCTCTGCCTGCCATGTTGTGCCCGGCAATCAATCCCATTGTGTTGGCGTTGTCTTCGTGTTCGACTCTCATTCTCTTGTCCAGGGCCGAATTGTAGAAGTTAGCGACGTCGCCTGCGGCGAATATGTTGTGGTCGGTGGTTCTCAGAAATTTGTCGACAATTATTCCGTTGTCGACCGCAAGGCCGGCGGATTTCGCGAGACCGTCATCCGGTATAATCCCGAGTCCGGCCACAACCGCGCCCGCGGAAAACGTCTTCCCGCCTTTGTTCTTCACGACCAGACCTGAAGCCGATTTTTCTATACCGACCACAAAAGTTCCATGTTCGACAACAAGTCCCTTTTCGGAAAAATACGAGATAAGGAACGAGGATAATCTCTTGGGAAAGACTCTTGCGCCGATCCCATCTTCGGGGATTATCATCGTTACATTCTTACCGTTCATCGCCAGGGCGGCGGCTACCTCAGATCCGATGAATCCTCCTCCGATCACCACGAATTCCGAGACACGTTCCGCCGCTGCACGAAGCCTCCCGTAATCATCGAGCGACCTGAAATATATCACCTCATCGCCGCCAAATGTCAGCTTCCTCGGCGTTCCCCCGGTTGCGAGAAGGATCTTTTCATACGTGAAGCGCCTGCCGTCCCCGGTTGCGATCGATTTATCCGCCGGTTTTATGGAGACAATCTTAGTGCCGGAGTAAAAGTCAATCTTATGCTGATCGGTTTTACGCCATATGCTTTCCGGGTCGTCGCCTTTCCACAGTCCCTTCGAAAGCGGAGGACGATTATACGGCGGATGCTTCTCCATACTGAAAACCGCCACGGTTCCGGATTCATCATGGTCCCTGATGCCCTTCACAGCCGAATCGGCCGTCATGCCGCCGCCAATAATGACATATTTATAATCAATCATAAAGTTGCCCTTGTGCCATTGTGTCCAAGAATCTCAACAGATTAAAGTCACATAAGTTCCGGCATCAGGAACGCCGCTTGCCTGTTCTTCCCGCGTCGATTGCAATTTTGCGCCGGAGATTTTAAACTGAATATGGATCCAACCAGGAGGACGGTTACCGGAACTGTAATGAAAACCGAATATTTGGACAGAGCTGACCGCATCGCCACGGACAACGTTTCCAGCGCGCAGCAGGTGCTGAAGGACACGCTCGACCTGTTGCTCGATTTCTGCGGAAGGAATTCAGAGGAAGAGGATTTCATTGCGGAGCTGAATTCCATAGCCTTGACTCTCTCGAACGCGCAGGCGCAGATGTCCGCTCTTTCCAACATATGCAGGTTGATACTATCGGCGTCCGGCAGACTGCAGGCTGTCGAGATTGGTCCATATATAAGTGTACTTCGCCGGAAGGTTGGCGACGCTTCCGCGCGCACAGCCGTGAAGGCGGCGGGACTTATCGGTTCCGGGAGGTTCTATGCCACCCTTAGCCAGAGCGAGTTCGTCCTGAAGACGTTCGAGATTGCAGCGGGCGAGGGGAGGCTCGCCACGGTTTATGTGATGGAGTCGCGCCCCCTTTTCGAGGGACGGCAGTCCGCACGTGCACTCAACGCGATGGGGCACCGTTCAATCCTTGTTTCAGACGCCTCGATAGGTTACTTCGCCGAACGGATCGATGCAGCATTCATCGGAGCCGATGCCATCCTCTCCGACGGAACGCTCATAAACAAGATCGGATCGTATGCGCTCGCGGCCGCGTGTTCGGTGAGTAAAAAGGAATTCCATGCGATTACGAG
>JAJYJD010000345.1 GCA_021789755.1 Bacteroidota bacterium | reverse complement strand
ATAGTAACTGCAGATAATGCTTGAGGAGGAGGAATCATAGAACTACCGATATTTGTCGTCTGCTCCGCTGTCTTAGCGTTTCTTTCAAGAGACTGGCTGCGTAAACGGCACTCGTATGGTTACTACAGGTTTTTTGCATTCGAGTTCATTCTACTCCTGATCGTTACGAATCTTCACTCCTGGTTCGACAACCCTATGTCGATTTTTCAAATCTTTTCATGGATTTCGCTTCTATTCTCTCTGTACCTCGCGATATCGGGTTTCAGCCTTCTTGGATTCAAGCAGGCTGTCGATAATCCGCGTTCAAATGAACTCGTCGAGTCCGGCATTTACGGCAAAGTAAGGCATCCGCTTTACTCATCACTTTTCTTTTTGGCACTCGGTGCCTTTCTTAAAGAGCCGGCTCTCTTTTCAGCAATACTTCTGTTCGGAACTATCTTCACTCTTCTTTCCACCATCGGGGCTGAGGAAAAAGTTGACGAAGACAAATTTGGTCCGCAATACCTGGAGTATAAACGGAAGACGAAAATGTTTATCCCTTATGTTTATTGAGCTGAACCGGGTTGATGCATGCAGATCGACTTGCTTAAACATGATAGGCTATTCATAGAGGAGGACCTTTGAAAAGCAGACTTACGAAAATCGGACAGGATTTCAAAAGACTTTTCGTCGAGTGGGGAGAGTATTACACAATTCCCAGGAAATGGCAGTTGAAGCAGTGGCTGATATTGGTTGAATTCCTTCTTCTTGTCTTCATAACAGCTTACTTCGATGAACCGATCCGTTATTTCTTCCTTACAATACACGGTCCGGTTGAAGACAGGATTGCCGCGTTCGTTCACCCGTTCGGAACGGGGAAGCCCTCGCTCTATTTGTTCCTCGGAATTTATGTTGTAGGAGTGGCGATAAACTCGGAGAGAACGAGAGTCGGGGGATTCATGATACTGCAGTCGTTCTTGTATTCGGGTGCGATTACGATTGCGCTGAAGTCGCTTGTGGGGCGATGGAGGCCCAACCAGTGGCATGGAAATTTGACATTTCATCCGCTTGTAACAGGTCCGAACGCGTACCTGTCTTTTCCATCGGGCGATGTGGCGGTTGTATTTGCGCTTTCGATAGTGATGGGGGGTCTGTGGAAGAACAGGATATGGCAATTTCTCTGGATCCTTCTTGCAATACTCACCTCATTGTCACGTATTTACTATAATGCTCATTGGTTCTCCGATGTTGTGTTTTCAACGGTGAACGCAAGCGTGGCGGGAGTGTGGCTGGTTAGAAGATACAAGGTACAGTTCTCATTGAGCGGCGGGGAGTGAGGGAAGCCGCTCTGACTCTTGAAACAGCTCGGCCTTGTGAATAAGCAGAAGCCCTAGCGCTTTTCGGGGGACAAGAGGCTCTTTATCCATCCCATCATTCTTTCCGCTTGCCTTATTGTCCAGAAGAGCGCATGCCTTTTTAATCCAACCGACAGGCGCGACTGCGCATATTCATATCGATGAAACCTGGCAAGCGAACCTGCATAACCTCCCGGTCTGAGGTCCTCTTTGCGGCACAGCTTGAGTTCGGTCCCGGGAATCTCTGCCACGATGTTTGCCTCGCGAGGGAACAGGTGTAATCCCCATGTCCGGACAGGCGAGCGACAGGGCTGTGAAGTGACGACATAGGGATGTCTGATATTCGAGCGCGCCTTCGTTCCGTTCAGGTCCATTTCAAAATCAAACCCTTCCAGGTGATGACTGAGGCGAGTCATCCGATCCGGCATCATCTCCTGAAAAACGTCATAGACCGCCAGCGAATCATCCAGGCTTGGGAATCGGAAGTTCTGCCGGTGTGTTTGAAGCGGCACCTGGAAAAAGGGACTTGATTCCTTGAAGTGAAAACCCTTCTCGCCGAAATTTGTGCAGAGGGATTCGCGCGGAAAAACATAATAGCGGTTCGTTTCAACAAGAAATCTGGCGGCATCCGGGATCCATTCCTCATCGTCAAGCGCGGCCCAGTTAGGGTGCAGAGCATCCTTAATCGACGCGGAATGAACCTCCTGTCGGCAGTATGCGTCGTACGATTCCCATTGCGAAGCACGGTAGGCCTGCCCGTGCGACCAGGGAGCCTGCATGAAATAGTTGTCTCCATCGTCGAGGTAAGGAATAAACGGCTCTTTTGTGATTCCGTTGAACCAGACGTTGTAAAGAGAAATGCCGGCGACACGCGGATCGTCTTTATAGAAATCCAGGGCCTTCGAAGCGTATTGATAGAACATCGGTGAGACGAAATGGTCGTCTTCGAGCCGAATTATGGACCCATGCTCTTTTGCAAGCGAACCGACGAAGTGGAAGTGTGCTTTCGGTCCGATATGAGTCCTGTGGTCGATGATCTGCTTATCGCCATGCACCCATTCAAAAGAGTCAGCAACCTCGAGTACCTTCTCCCGCTGTTCTCCTCCGAAGTCGATTGATATTATCAAATGGATTTTATCGGGGTACACCCCGGACGCTATGGACCGCAGAAGACGGCGCAGTGATGCGGGGCGATTGTAGGCTAAGATGCCAATCGCCGGTTTCAAGAGGCGAGCACCTCCACCGCCGCGTCCGCAATCAGCTTCAGCGAGGTGTTGACTGTTTTGTCTTTGGCCGGCGGACGCCATTTTCCTCCGGTCAGTGAGTCGGCAGCCACGAGAGCGGAGACAGCCTCTATATTCAGAGCAAAGCAGACGGATAGAAAGGCCGATGCTTCCATGTCGACTGCGAGTACGCCGTCGTTCTGATAGCGGGCAATCTCTAGCGCGGTCTCCCGATAAGGTGCATCCGTAGTCCAGACCCGGCCGGCCATATGTCGGAGGTCCCGCTCAGCGAGCGCGGTTGCTAATCGGTGAAAGAGTTCGTTCGAGGGAGAGGCGGGACAGTCGGAAGCAAGATAATGATGCGAAGTCCCTTCGTCCCGGATGGCCTCCGTCGGGATAATGAAATCACCGGTGGCGATTGACTCTTGAAGGGCTCCCGCGACGCCGACGGCAAAGCAGCTTCGGATTCCGCTCGCAGCCAGTTCTTCCAGGATGACTGCGACTCCCGGTGCGCCGAGTCCTTGAGGTCGCGCTGCAGCGATCCGGAATCCGGTCTTCTTCAACGTCACGACCGTTCCAGTG
>JAJYJD010000344.1 GCA_021789755.1 Bacteroidota bacterium | reverse complement strand
TCGCCAGCGGAGTACCCAACAGCATACCGATAACCAACCGCGCTCCGGGGAACATTTCGCTCGCGATCCTGTCGGGCGATTCGGCCGGCACCGCAAACAAGTTTTACAGGACGATCAACCAGTTCCAGTTCTCCACCGTCAACCAGGCTATGAATTCCATACTGGCCGGATACCACGGTGGTACACCGGCTAAATACAGTTACACGATGGAACAGGTTTACTCCGCGTCCCAGCTCAATTTCGACCTGAGCCTCGGTTATACCGGTCCGTCTGTCAGCGCGAGCGGGCAGCTCGGCCTCAGCTTCTCGAATTCGAAGACCTACTTTGCCGTGCAGCTGACACAACAATTCTTCACGATGGTGTACGACGACCCGCAGGGAGCATCGGGAGCCTTCGGACCCGGATTTACCGCCAGCGAACTGGCTCCATATACCGGGTCGGGGAATCCCGTCTGTTACATTTCCAGCGTCACCTACGGCCGCATTTACATTCTCATTTACGAATCGACGGCATCGTCCCAGGACCTCAGCGCCGCGCTCAACTTCGCGTACAACGGCGGAGTCGCGTCCGGCAATATCAAGTCCACTGCCGACTTCGACAAAGTCATGAGTCAAACTACCGTCCAGGTTCTGCAGATCGGCGGAGATCCGCAGGCAGGACTTACCGCGGCCACTGCGCTCAGTTACAATGCGATCAACTCTTTCCTCACGCTCGGCGCCGACTTTTCCTCCACGAATATCGGCCAGCCGATATCTTACACGGTCAAATATCTGAAGGACGCGACGCTTGTCCGCATGAACAGCGTCATGCAGTATACAGTCTCGCAGAAGACGCCCATCAGTACATCCACAGGCTACACGAAGAGTCCCATCAACATTTTTGTCAGCGACCTTTCGATAACGCAGAACACGCTTTCTCAACCAAACGGAGGCTGTAAGGTGGTTGTCGGCGTGACAAATGTGCAGACCGGCCGGGACAGTGTCGTCTGGACCTCACCAATCACGAACGGGGCGGGCGGTTCGCCGCTCTACGATGGTACATCCGGCTGGTACGACTTCGGATCCACGGACATGACTGCAGGAACTGATTTTCAGCTGAACTTCACCGCACCTCAGATGATGATGGATAACGGTCCCAATAAGAAAGTATGGGTCGATTTCTGGATAAACGACTATAACGGGAGTACAAACCAGCGCAACTGGGCATACCAGCGGCTGTACCTGCAGTACGACCAGACGCAGCAGGCATGGGTAAGGACCGGTCCGCAGGGGAGCTCGGCCACTCAGATGCCGGTGTCCAACCCCGATGTTGGCGGCACGTTCAACTTCACAATCACGATAAACGGCGTGCAGCTGCAGCAGTAGACGTAAACAGAATCAGGCCGCAATTTGGAGAGGGGCACGCCTATCCGTTGCGCCTGGTTACAATCCGGGCGATTTGGTGGCAGGAGGAGTCTTGAAAGAGGGGGGTAAGCTCCTTCCGAAGCACTTAACTGTCGATGAACTTGTCATGAAGGTGCACAGGATTCTGCAAGTCGAATCTCCGAACGGGACCGGTCGATCGGATTCGGTCCGAAAGATTTCGTCGTCTCAGCCTTTCTCAAATTCATTCCCTGTTCATATTGACCTCTTACATTGATTCGGGAAAAATGATGGCCTGAGGTATATTGGAGTCTCACGGCCTCCACTTGTTTCGGGATTCGCATCTTCAATCGGCAGTGCTGCCGAAACTCCGGAACAGGCAGCCGGGGATTGTATCGGGCCTAAGTACGAATTTGCAAATTTCGAGTTTGCTCACAAACCAAAAAACGAGGAGTGGTAGAATGAAAACACTTGCAGTCTCCCTGGTTTTCCTTTTCCTTTTCGGTCTGGGGACCTCTTCAAACGCCCAAACCAAAAGTGTTGAGTATAAGGTTATTGACAAGATTCATCTTCCCGGTGAAACGTGGTGGGATTATCCTTCGATCGATGCCGCGACAGGAAGGCTGTTCGTCTCACGCGGCACCGAAGTTCAAGTCGTCAACGTCAGGGACGGCAAATTGGTCGGGACGATACCGAACACGAAGGGGGTGCATGGAATAGCCCTGGCAGAGGATTTGAACAAAGGGTTCATCAGCAACGGTGCCGATTCGTCCGTCACCGTTTTCAACCTGAAGACACTGAAAGTCATTACGAAGATCCCCGTTACGGGAAAAGACCCCGACGCCATCCTGTATGATCCGTTCACGCACAGAGTCTTCACATGCAACGGAAGGACCGCGAACTCGACCGTGATCGATGCCAGGAAAGACAAAGTCATCGGCACAATAGATCTTTCGGGAAGCCCTGAGTTTTCTGCGACGGACGGGCACGGCAAAATCTACATCAACATCGAAGATAAAAGCCTGATCGATGAAATAAATCCGAAGACCATGAAGATCGAGAACGTGTGGCCTGTTGCGCCGGGTGAACATCCGAGCGGGCTCGCCATCGATGCGAAAAACCATGTCCTCTTCTCGGTGTGCCACAATAAGCTGATGGTCGTGATGAACGCGCTGGACGGCAAAGTCATCACAACCCTCCCGATCGGGGGGCGCGTCGACGGGGCATCGTATGATCCGGTTCTGCAGCGCGCTTACAGCTCCAACGGCGAAGGCACGCTGACCATAGTGCAGAGAGAAGGGAGGAGTTCTTACAAAGTGCTTGAAGATCTTCCGACTCAGATGGGCGCGAGGACAATCGCTCTGGATTTGAAGACTCACCGTCTTTATCTCCCGACCGCGGAATTCAACCCGCCTCCCGCTCCGACCGCCGCGAATCCACATCCCTGGCCGACGATGAAGCCGAATTCATTCGTGGTATTGGAGGTTGCGCCCGTAAAGTAAGCGGCTCGCCGTGCTGAAGCTATTTTGGAAAAGGCGGATCAAACGGTCCGCCTTTCTAATTAGACACCTTGTTATCACCGGACTTTAGCTCAGACCGGAGGAACTGGAGGCGAAATCAGCGACGGGGTTGGAACGGGAATCTACATTTCATAATTTGTTTTCGCTGGACCACTTACCAATCAAGAATCAAAAACCCGGCGGAGGATCGGAATGAAAATGGCAGAATCTCAATCGGTCAGGACGAAGACAGCCCGGCAAATCGAGATTTTGTCCGTCGTGGAGAAGAACC
>JAJYJD010000343.1 GCA_021789755.1 Bacteroidota bacterium | reverse complement strand
CAAAGGCGTAATGACAGACAAAGATGCCCGTCGCATGAATGTCGGCGGAGAAATAATCTGTTACATCTGGTAACCACAAGGAGTTTCTAAAGTGTCACGAATTGGCAAAAAGCCCGTTGCGATCCCGAAAGGAGTGACGGTGCAGGTGTCCGATGGATTCCTGAAGGTGAAGGGACCGAAGGGCGAACTATCGGCAAAGCTTCACCACGCCGTCTCCGTGGAAATAAGCGGGGAAGAAGCGCTCGTCAAGATAAGAGGGAATTCCTTTGACGCCATTCATGGTCTATGGAGAGCCCTGTTGAACAACATGGTAAATGGCGTGACGAAAGGTTTCGAGAAAAAACTCGAGATAATAGGCGTCGGTTACAGAGCCGAGATGAAGGGTTCGAACATCCAGATGATCCTCGGCTTTTCACATCCTATTCTGTTCCGCCCGCCGCAGGGAGTGAAGCTGGAGACCCCGTCCCCGACCAGTATCAGAATATCCGGAGTTGACAGGCAGCTTGTCGGACAGGTCGCCGCCAAGCTCAGGGCATTCCGTCCGCCGGAGCCGTATAAGGGCAAAGGCGTGAAGTATGAGAACGAATATATCCGCCGCAAAGCTGGAAAAGCAGCGGCAGCAGCAAAATAAAACTCTGAGGTTTATTTAAAATGGGACGTCTTGAAACAAAGCAAACGCGCCGGCAACGGGCGAAACGTAGTCTGCGCAAGAAGATCCAGGGGACTGCAGAACGCCCCCGGCTGGTGGTTTTCAGGAGTCTGAAACATATTTACGGAACAATTGTGGATGACAGTCACGGACGGACAATCCTCCACGTGTCAAGCCTGAACAAGGAAGTCGTGGACGAGCTGAAGACTGCGAAGGGAAAAACCAGCGCAAGCAAGATCGTGGGTAAAGCCCTCGCGAAGAAGGCTCTCGAGAAAAATATCCAGCAGGTGGTTTTCGATCGCGGCGGGCACATATATCACGGTCGTTTGAAAGCATTCGCCGAAGGTGCGCGCGAAGGCGGTTTGAAATTTTAAAAAGGCATTTAACAGATGAAACAAAGAGACTTTAAGAACGCGCAGAGAATCAAGCCGGATCAAACCGAGCTGAAGGAGAAGCTGGTCCATATCAACCGTGTAGCAAAGGTTGTCAAGGGCGGTCGAAGATTCAGCTTCAACGCGATCGTCGTGGTCGGCGACGGCAAAGGCAGCGTCGGTGTCGGCCTCGGTAAGGCAAACGAAGTCAACGATGCGATCAGCAAGGGAGTCGACGACGCGAAGAAGAACGTTGTCAAGGTCGCGATATTGAGAGGGACAGTTCCCCATACGGTCGTCGGCAAATTCGGCGCTGCAAAGGTCTTGTTGAAACCGGCGACCCCGGGAACAGGCGTCATAGCCGGCGGCGGAGTCCGCGCAGTGCTCGAGTCCGCAGGAATCCAGGATGTGTTGACGAAGTCGATGGGTTCTTCAAACCCGCACAACGTCGTTAAAGCGACGATGCGCGCACTTCTGAATCTTTCGGATGCCCACATGATCTCTCAAAAGCGCGGAATCAATACGCGGGAACTCTTCAGTGTTGATAGTAGTGAGCAGCCACCGGCAGGAACAACGGCAGAACCGGCAGAGGTAACGAAATGAGCGGCGAAAAGAAAATCAGAATAACTCAGATCAGAAGCACCATCGAGCGGCCCGAGCGACAGAAGCGCACAATCGAGGCGCTCGGACTCGGAAGGATCAGAAAGTCGGTGGTGAAGACAGATACTCCTCAGATAAGAGGAATGATTGCGAAAGTTCAGCACCTCGTTCGTGTTGAAGAGGCCTAGGAGATTCAGATGAATATTCTTGGAAATTTGAAATATGCACCCGGGGCGCGGAAGAAAGTCAAGCGCCTGGGACGCGGTGTTGGTTCGGGTCACGGGAAGACAGCCGGGAAAGGGCACAAAGGACAGCGTTCCCGCTCCGGCGATCAGATCAGGCCCTGGTTCGAAGGCGGCCAGATGCCGCTCAATCGCCGCATCCCGAAGTTCGGCTTCAAGAGTCCCTTCCGTGTCGAGTTCCAGGTCGTCAACGTTTCCACTTTGGGCAAACTGGCCGAGTCCGGCAAGCTTGCCGACGGAATTGTCACACCGGCGGTCCTGTACAAGCTCGGTGCGGTTGCGAAGAGATCGGTTCCGGTCAAGATCCTCGGCGACGGGAGCTTATCTGCAAAACTTCAGGTAACGGCAAATGCTTTTAGTAAATCGGCGTCCGAGAAGATCGCAGCAGCGGGCGGCAAAATCGAAATGATCCCCGCCATCAGCGGGACAAAAACACTCGAGTCATAAGAAATGTCGAGACTAACTGACAGTTTAAGAAATATCTTTAAGGTGGAGGATCTGCGAAAGCGGATACTCTATACGGCAGGACTTCTTATCGTCGTGCGAGTGGGAGCGCACATCACTCTCCCCGGCGTCGACGCGTCGCTCCTGGCAGAAGTCACGCGGACTCAGGCCCAGAACACACTCTTCGGTCTGTACGATCTGTTCGCGGGCGGCGCATTCCAGAACGCCGCTGTATTTGCGCTCGGAATAATGCCGTATATCAGCGCACAGATTGTCATCCAGCTCCTTGGCGCGGTAGTTCCTTACTTCCAGAAACTCCAGAGGGAAGGAGAAGAGGGCCAGAGGAAAATTACACAACTCTCTCGCTACGGCACGGTGCTGGTTTCGGCTATGCAGGCATGGGGTGTTAGTGTCAGGCTTGAAAGTATGACGACACCCGGCGGCTTCCCGGTCATCCCGGATGTAGTGCGCGGACTCGGCTTCACGATTTCGACTATCATCGTCCTGACATCGGGCACCGTTTTCATGATGTGGCTCGGCGAGCAGATCACCGAAAAAGGTATCGGCAACGGTATCTCGCTCATAATCACGATCGGCATCATTGCAAGGTTCCCTAACGCGGTTCTCGACGAGTATCAGATGGTCAGTTCCGGGACCAGGGGATTCATTTCTGAGCTGGTTGTCGTGGCGCTGATGGTGTTTATAATCGCTGCAATTGTTTTCGTTACCGAAGGAACTCGGAAAGTCCCGGTACAGTACGCGAAGAGAGTGGTAGGGAGAAAAGTGTACGGCGGTGTTACCCAGTATATTCCGATCCGGGTGAACACTGCCGGTGTCATGCCGATCAT
>JAJYJD010000342.1 GCA_021789755.1 Bacteroidota bacterium | reverse complement strand
TCGCGAAAATTGCCTTGCCGTTCTTGTCGACACCACATGTGATAGCCCTGATCAGTTCACCGTCGGTCCAACTTCCAATTCCGGCGGGAGTGATGTCATAAGCGTAGACCGTGCCCGGAACGCCTGACGTTACCTTGTCGAGCTTCTCTCCTCCCTTTCCCTCGGTACCTGGGATAACCGGGCCGGCGTACTTCGTCCAATCTCTTTCGGAGTGACAGTCGAGGCAGCCGACGACATGTCTTACGAGATACTCCCCGCGAGCGAGTCTCGCCGGGGTAACTTCAACTTTTATATCGGGAGCCGGGTCGACTTTCGGGTAAGCCATGTTGAAGTATGTAATAGCGGCGAGCGCCAGCAATATGATTGCCCCCACCGTATAGGCCGTAACCTTGAAGAATTTCTTCATCCCATTCCCTCCTGTGGTAATTTATTTGGAAACAAGTGGCCGGATCGGCACGGGAATGCCGCTTCCAGCTCGCTTTATTTACGCCAAAAAGTAAACGCTTGATTCTTCTTATTGGTGTCAGAAAATGAAACGCATTCACGGAAAGTGAATCGAACTCAGCGGGAACTGCTCCTCAAAGAGAAATTAGCGCCCGTGTTTAATTTAAGCAAGAATCAGGCCGCCGGAACGCTTCATCCATCCGTTGCTGAGAAAGTGAGCTAATACAAACTCCTGCCGGCGCCCTACTATTTGAAAAATTGAGACGGCTTACTTAAAATGTGCGGTAAGAACCGAGTCGTGAATAAGTGGTTTGGCAAAAATACAGATCTTAGCTAGATGCGCTGAAACTCTGCCGGGGGTCGCAGACCCTTGCAGGTATCCGAAAAATCAGGGACACATACAGCACAAGGAGATTCCGAATGGACAACAGCCTCCGTGGCAAAACCGTTTTCTATTTCACCATACCGACGGCTCTGCTGGTCATCGTGACGAGCGTCGGCGGGCTTTTTTTCGGGAACACCTACTCGCATGAAACGTTGGAGTGGCTGGGACAAGCGATCGGGCAGGACCTTGTCGACCTCGTGTTGCTCGTACCCACCCTTTTGATCTCCGCTCTTTTAGTGGGAACGGGAAAAAAATCCGCCATGTTTGTCTGGCTTGGCGCGATGATGTACACCGCCTACACATTTGTGATATATTCGTTCGGCGTCCATTTCAACGCGCTGTTCCTCGTTTACTGCTGGACCCTCGGGCTTTCTACCTACGCGTTCGTCACTCTGGTTGTGCAGATTGGGCCCGGCGTCGTTAAGGGCTGGTTCGACGAGACAAGACACGAGCATATTATCTCCATATTCGTATTGATCGCGGGAGTGCTGTTCTATTTGATGTGGCTGAAAGAAGATCTGCCCGCGATGATACTCAACCGGGCGCCGGCTAGCCTGCAGGGGACCGGGTTGCTGACAAACCCGGTTCACGTATTGGATCTCTCACTTATACTTCCCGGCTTCATTATTACGTCCGTGCTCCTCCTCAAGAAGCACGCCTTCGGATACTTGTTCGCGCCGGTGCTTCTGGTGTTCGGGATATTGATGGACATAACGATCGCCGCGCTTGTCGTAGTAATGAAGATCAGGGGCAGCGGGAATACCGTGGCTCTCGCTGCACTTTTCATCGCGTTCGCGATAATCGGCATAATAGTCCTTGTAAGTTTTCTGAGACACATGAAGAAGCCGGCGTTGTAGGCGGAAAGGATTCTTCCGGTGGCATCGAGGAGCGAAAAGGCGGAAGATAGTTTCTCACAGGGGTTCAACTGCGCACACGCGGCCTTCTCCGAGTTCGCACCGTATTACGGCATCCCATGTATACAAGCTCTATGAATATGAACGGGATAAACGACATGTGTCAGGATTCGAGTAGTTGCGTCATGTCCGCCCGCCGCATCGCGCAATAACATTCTTCTGACGATATGGTCACTGAAGGAGAATTGAAATCAGAGTTTGCCAGAAAGGCCTCCGATCCTTGGTGTCGGGTTGACTCTGCGCAGAGTCTGTTCTTCGCCGCGCAGCAGATGGAACTACGCATCCACTCGATGTGGCACTCCATTCACGAATCAATTTCAAAAAACGAAAAGCCCAGTGACGTCGTGCAAACGGCGAATTACCGGGCCGTCTATTTGATGCTGATTGCTTTCTGCATGGAAAATCTTTTCAAAAACTCCATAGCTCATCAACAGAAGGAGTCTATTAAGCGGGAATGTCTAGATACAGGCAGACTTCCCAAGCAACTGAAAATGCACAATCTGATTGTTTGCACAGGCGCATGTAAAATCCAGCGCGACGAACTTCAAACAAAACTACTGCGTCGACTAACGAAGCACGCTCAGCGGATAGGACGATATCCCTTTGCCACTTCAATACCGACAGCCGATGACCTTAAGCCGCCCCAACCTCCCATTGACACCGGTTGGTCCCTCCAGCAAGCTGAAGCAGTTAAGATGCCTGCTGAGAATATTGCTGAACGGCTGGGAGTTAAACTAGTCGGTACGAGGCTGCGGAACTGGCGGCGGGCGTCCGCGGGCTGCTTGATGCGTTGAGTCGAGAAGTCTTGTGCGGTAATTTCGCGCGGGTTCGGGTCAATTTTAAAACGGGGGAAAAATGTCCGAAAAAGTGCAAGTAAAACTCGGAAAAATCCAGGAGACCCTTTTGCTCCCTCTGTGGGGAAGAGCGGTCGAATCCAGAAAGGAAAAACCGAGACTGGTTGACACAAAGGCTGTCGAGATTATAGACAGGATAGATTATGATTTCTCAGCAATCGCGAAGAACATCAGCTGGGTGACTCAGCTCGCCTGGGTCGCGAGAAGTCTTCACATCGACAGAGCGATCTTGAATTTCATGAAGAGATATCCGGGTGGTACGATAGTAAACATAGGCTGCGGTCTGGACACGACGTTCGAGAGAATCGACAACGGACAAATAAGATTCTTCGATCTGGACCTGCCCGACGTCGTCGATTTGAGAAAAGTGTTCTTCACGAACAGCGAAAGACGGAAGACGATCGCGTCTTCGTTCCTCGACAAGGACTGGTTCGCCCGCCTCGAAAGCGAGAACGGTCTCCTGTTCGTCGCAGCGGGCGTATTCTACTACTTTGACGAAAGCCAGATAAAAGATTTCATAATCCGCGTGGCCGACAGCTTTCCGGGGAGCGAATTGTTCTTCGATTCGGCTTCGCCGCTGGGT
>JAJYJD010000057.1 GCA_021789755.1 Bacteroidota bacterium | reverse complement strand
AATAAATGTTGCTCATGCATGCTAAGTCTACTCACACGGAGATAAGCGATACAAGACCATGATACCTACGCATTCATATAAACTGGAATCTCTCGAAAATAATTCCGCGACAGACTATGAAGTACTCTTCCTTTAGCTCCTTGATAACATCTCCGCGTTTCGAGATCATTGGTTCATTTTTCAAAATCTTGTAGAACAAGTTGACCTGCCCCCGATTGTTGTGCCAACGATAAGTTAGTGATCCTGTCAGGTTGAACTGCTCCCCATCTTTGTACCGCTTTGCCTGGTCTACATGTAGGCCGCCGTACTCCTTCCGCCACTTGTAGTACGTCGCGTCACTGATTCCGAGTTGACGTACCACTTCTGCAAGCCTCTGCCCCTTCGCCATCTGGACTTCCGCCTCTCGCAGCATCGCTACGATCGATTCCGCTGTGCGTCGCTTCTTGCCCATGTTGTCTCCTTTGGTCCTTTTGTTACCCTTTTTACTAATATAACATTGTACCACTTTTTGGGGGGCACGTCAGTTCTCCACGGGTCAGGATTCTAATTCGGAGTTCAGAAAGTCGGGGGACAGTGGTGCTGCTTCGATTTGAAGAGTCGTACGCCTCCCTGAAATCGAGGAGCGCCGGCCGCCTGGGGTCTGCTTTCGGGCAAGCGGGTCGGCAGTCTGATTTTCCCGGGCCTATCGCCTGATTGGCTTGAAAAGAGGCTGTTTCGTAGGGTGACAAGAAATTCCTTGACATTAGTCGACTGAGAACCTATCTTGATATACAAGGTATACCAAGCATGACGAGTCGTGACACAGGATCTCTTGGGCAATCATTGGGGCATCGTTCTCCCCAATCTGACGGTTACACATCCGGCAATATCTTCCGGAGCTCTTAGTTTGAAAGTCGGCAAGGGACCTTCTCACGCCATGTTGGAATGAAACGACTTCTTGAGTCTCATTCACAATAAACGTAATAGGAGGTTGACATGCTAAGAAAGCTATCCTTTTTTACTCTCGCAATTATGGCGCTACTGACTTTCCGCGATGACTCATTCGCGCAGGCACCGGCTCCGACAGTCGGGGATTATGGATCCGTGGCATCCGGCAACTGGAGCGCTCTTACTACATGGAAACAGTGGGACGGATCAGGATGGAACACTACACCGTCCGGTACTCCGGGGTCAAGTAAACAGGTGTTCATTTTGACCGGCACCACGGTGACTTACGATGCCAATTCGCAAAACTGCAAGAACCTTATAGTCCAGTCCGGCGCCGCTTTACAGTCGAACGTTACTCTTCCTTGTGCGACCGGTTCGCTGATGTTTCTTAAGGTCAACGGCGACACCGTTTGGGTTGACGGCAACCTCGGGGGAGGCGTCGATGATGCTCTTTCCATTGAAACCAGAAACACCACAGATTATAAGATCACGCTGTGCGGAACCGGCGGATCCGTCAACCTTGCCTGTGTCAGACCCAACTCCGGTCAGTCAGGGACAATTACTTTCGTGTTTGCACGCAGCGCGAACATTAACTATGCGGGGACAGATGGGCTCGGAGGTGCAGGTATTTACACGCAGCGGGGAACTCAAACCAACTCGACTATCACAGTCGGTGCGGGCGATACTCTGAACTTCGCAGCACACAGCAACTTCATGATCAATTCAAACCCTCTCTACAATGGAGTGATGAATACCATCCTCAATGTCGACGGCGTCATGAACCTGACATCGGGGAATCTTGTCCTTGCTGACAGCGCTGCTTACTATGACACGGTCAACGTCGGCAGCACCGGAATATTGAATCTGGGCGGAACTCTCACTCCATATCTCAACGGCGGCAACGTCGCAGCTATACGCGTCGCAAGCGGCGGAGCGATTTACCTTCTCGACGGCAGTATCGCGGACTTCTCTAACACTTCGTCGACGGTTACCGGCGCAGGTATGTTTGCGTCGCAGTCCGGAAGCACAATCAATATCGGATCAAACGCGGGACTCGATCCCTCGACCGGACCCATTCGAACCACAATGACGAATCTCGGCAAGGGAGCCAACTACCAATACATCGGGTCGGGAGTTACCATGTCAGGTTCACTCCTGCCGGACACGGTAGGCAGTCTGGTGATAGGGATCGGCGCGGTCGTCACCCTGACTTCACCCGTTGTCATAAACAATAACTGTAGAATTGACAATACTCTCAATGTTCAGGGTACGCTGGGGTGCGGCAGCTCCGGAACAATAAATATCTCAAGTGCCCACGCGCTTAATATCCTCAGCGGCGGGACTGCAGATTTCTCAAACCCCAACGCTGTGGCCTCCGGGGACGGCGCTTTCGTATTGAACGCCGGAGGTACTATTAAGGTCGGCGCAACCGCCGGTCTCGATCCGGTTTCGGGTCCGGTCCGTACAGCCGGCACCAACATTTTCAGCAAGTCGGCAAACTACACGTTCGTCGGTTCAGGCTTGCAGGGTACCGGCAGCCTTCTCCCCGATAGTGTCGCCAATCTCACGATTGCAAACGGCGCGATCGACACACTGACCTCTCATGTGGCTGTCTTAGATACATTCTTCATCAACGGTGCGTTCAGGAATCTTGGGAAGTTCGATACATCCCATGTTACGATTGTCAACGGTACTTACGAACACGCGTTTGATGGCGGAGCTATCCCTGCCGCGACGTGGAATGCCGGTTCCACTTGCCTTGTGACCGGGACCTCCACGCTGAATCCGACCGGTGCCAACCAGAGCTTCTGTAATTTGGTCGTGGATTGTCCTGCTTTGACTGCGCCGTCGATTCCCATTCATTTCGATATGGTGAGTAATACCATCACAGGAAATGTGACAATTCATAATACGAACGGCAGCTATTTTGCACTGACAGGGTTCGATACTCCTGGTCCGAAAACAATAACTGTCAACGGGAATTTCTCTGTAGACAGCTCTTCTGCGTACGCGGCGGTGGATGATTATTCCAGTACACACCCCGTTGAAACGGTGAAGCTTGTCGTCAAAGGAAATCTATCTGTGATCGGATCGTTCGGCTTATGCGTCGGCAGTGCAAAGAACCTGGTCGACGTGATATTGCACGGAAATCTGACAGCCAAAGCGGGTTCATCATTCTTCTCGCATTCCGGAACGTTGGACTCGTTGTTCTTTGCCGGGACCGGTGTGCAGACTTACACGGCCGGCGCGATGTCAAACGGTAACCGCATAAACACACTGGTCTTGAGTGGCTCCACCGTGGACATGGACACGAGCGCCTTCCAGGGAAGTGCCAGCACATTTACGACAGATTCCGGTGCCACCCTGAGATCCGGTCATTCGCTCGGATTAAATGGAAATATTCCGGTTGGCGGTGCAGTAAAACTGAGCGCAGGGACCAATTACCTTTTTGACGGCTCTGCTCAACAGGCGACCGGATTACTTCTACCCGCGCAAGTTCACAATCTCAGCATGAACAATGCTTCCGGCGTCACGCTCAGCGACACGGTCTCTGTGAACGGAGCGCTTACTCTTGGCGGCGGTATACTCTATGCGGGAGTCAATACAGTCGGCGCCGCATCGGTGACCGGGGGCTCTGCAACCAACTACATATCTACAGACAGTCTGACGGGACATCTCGCGGTTCCGAAAGTCGGGACTACGCAAGTTCTCTTCCCGGTGGGAACCTCGGCCAAGGGGTACTCGCCGGTGTGGATTGCAAATTCCGGGACAGTCGACACATTTGCCGTCTCGGCGTTGCCCGATACAACCAGAACTACAAACGGGCTGGGCCGCGTAGATGTGAAGTGGAAAATCTCTGAAGCCTCGGTCGGCGGGAGCAACTGCACACTTAAATTCGGCTGGATGACTTCCGCTGAAGACAGTGTCTTCGCAAAGAACCGTGCGGCCTACGCTTTGATCTATCTTTTTTCCGACACAGGTACGAGCGAGGCCGGATCGGGGAGTTACACCTCGCAGTTCACGAGTCAGCCTTATACCGTATCACGCGGCGGGATAACGTCTTTCGGCTCATTCTCTGTCGGTCATTTCACGACTACAGGCGTGAATGAGATTCCAGGCGTTCCCGTGGAATTCAAGCTCCATCAAAACTACCCGAACCCGTTCAATCCGTCGACAAAAATCGAATTCACAGTCGCCAGGAAGGGCCTTGCCACTCTCACGGTATACAATATCCTCGGACAACAGGTTACGACCTTGTTCTCGTCTGAAGCTCAACCCGGGACAAAGTATTCCGTGGATTTCAACGGCGGTGCTTTTGCGTCCGGAGTCTACTTCAGCGTTCTCCAGAGCGACGGACAACGCCAGATACAAAAGATGGTATTGATGAAGTAACCAAGAGCCGGCGTGGGACGGTGGAATTTCCGCCGTCCCGCCGGTTTCTTTTTCAAGTAATTCTCAGCAAAAAATATCCTATAAAAGTTGGATGATGTGCAAACGGAAGTACGAAGCATGATGGCTCTGAGACCCGCGTTCAGCATCGGAGTGCGATTTTCAAAGGCGAAAAGCAGACTCGTAGTCATTCTTCAGATAATGATTATTCTGGCGGGATTTTGCGGTCGAACTTACGCCCAGACGGGGCAGGTGTACGGCAAAATTGAGGATGCCACTGACGGCTCGTCGTTGCCGGGAGCGAATATCCTTTTGAAGGGGACCGCCCAGGGAACGACCTCTGATCTTTACGGCAAATACTCTTTCACGAATTTGTCCCCCGGCGAACATGAGCTGGTATTCAGATACATAGGATACCAGGAGCAAACCGTCAGGGTTAGGGTGGCAAGCGGAGACAGGCTCGAGCTGAATATCAAGATGGAGCCCCAAGCGATAAAGGGGAAGGAAGTCTTAGTTACGGGACAGCTCCGTGGACAGAACGCGGCTATAAATCAGCAGGTTAATTCAAACACGATAGTCAATGTAATCTCAAAAGAGAGGATTCAGGAATTGCCGGATCAGAACGCGGCGGAGACGATTTCCAGGCTCCCCGGCATATCGATCCAGAGAAGCGGCGGTGAAGGTCAGAAAGTCATCATCCGGGGGCTTGACCCGAAGTTCACGAACATAACGGTGAACGGTGTGAAGATCCCCTCGCTTGATCCGGTGGATCGCTCCGTGGATCTGAGCTCGGTCTCTTCGGATATGCTGGGCGGAGTCGAGGTCTACAAATCGTTCACCGCCGATCAGGACGGAGATGCAGTTGGCGGCACGGTAAACTTCGAAATGAAGAGGGCTCCCGACTCCATCAGCGCACAAGTCAGGGGGCAGGGAGGTTACAACGCGCTGCAGAAAGATTACCGGAATTACAGGACATCCGTCAGTCTCAGCGATCGCTTTTTCAAAAACTCGCTCGGTCTGGTTGTCACCGGGAGCGCCGAACGCGCGGACAGAAGTTCGGATGAACTTAGCGCCAACTATGCGACGCCCCGTCCGTTCACCGTATCGCCGAAACTCTATGACACCTACGACATTCGGGACCGCTACGGAGCGAGTCTCGAGGCCGACATGAACGTCGGTGAAGGTAATCTGTACCTTACGGGTTTCTGGAGCCAGTTGAGCCACAACCCGATCGAACTTGAGAAAAGGTTCAAACCTACTACGGGTAATGTCGGAGACTTCGAGTATTCAGATGGCCAGACGACGAATCAGCTTGCGGTTCTCAGTCTGTCGGGCAACCATCCTCTCATCCTCCCGTCCGTCGGAGTTCTTGTTTTAGATTGGGGCATATCGGGCACTCAGTCGGAGCAGTTGACTCCGCTCCAACTCGGTGCCAGGTTTTACCAGAACGGGGTCAACGGGGTAAACACCAATTCAGGCCCGGACTCCGTCTTCGCTACGTGGAAAATAAATCCCGACACGACGTACCTGCAGCAAATCACCGCCGACTCGATTAAGGTGCTGGATAAGAATCTAGTGTTCCAGCTTAATGGGAAGTTTGACTTAGACTTTGGAAAAGGTGTCTTCGGCCGCGTGAAATTTGGCGGAAAATACAAGACGAAGTCCCGCGTCCGTTTTAATTCCGAATTGTGGACAAACAACTACCTCAATACTTCGGTACCCGGTGTCGTCAGGTATTACCAGAACCACCCGGACGAGGTTAATCCGTTCTCGGTTTACCGGTTGACCGGTAACAAGATTTCGATGGACAACTTCATCTCGAGCAACGACCAGGTGGGGGAATTTCTTGACGGCCGGTTTGCTGGCTGGCCCAGCCTGGACCAGTACGCGCTCCACGCTTTTTATAACGCCTTCAAGAATTACTCTGACCCGAGAGGCGGAGTAAGCCAGCAGATGTTCGTCTACAATCCCATCGTTTCCGCGGAATCTTATTCTGCGTCCGAGCACATCTCAGCCGGCTATATCGAGACTCAACTCAATTTCGGAGACCGCCTGATGATCCTGCCCGGTGTCCGGTATGAGCGGACATATAACGATTACAAGAGCACTTTCGGCTCCATAAGCATCGGCGAGAACGAAGTTCCTACGCTGTCAGGTGCGAAGGATACAATAGGCACTTCGACTTTTGAAGACTGGCTTCCGACGGTCAACGTGCGATACGTGCCGTTGAAAGGTGTAATTATCAGAGGCTCCCTTACGAAAACTTTGTCGCGTCCGGATTTCTTCGATCTCGTTCCGTACCAGCAGATCGGAAGTGATAATACGATTTACCAGGGGAATCCCACTTTGAAGCATGTGACGTCACACAATTATGATGCTGGTTTCTCGGTCAACAATCAATATGGCCTCTTCTCGGCAGACTATTTTCACAAGGATCTGTATAATGTCATGTATCCGGCCGCGCTCATCGTAACAGCCGGCACCTCTCGTACCAATCCTTACTATGGGTGGACTCTCTACCAGACGGTAAATGCCGCGGGCGTTTCCAGCGTGGACGGTGTGGAATTGGAACTTCAGGCGAATTTCCTGATGCTTCCCAGCCCGTTTAACGGTATCATATTGAATGGGAATATATCTTTCATGAAGTCGAAGACCGTCGTACCGTTCATCGACATAAACAATCCCGCTGACACGACGCGAGCGGTGGCCATGCCTGGGCAGTCCGACGAAATAGCGAACCTTACGCTGGGTTATGAAAGATGGGGATTTTCGGGCAGGATCTCGGTAATATATCAGGGGAAAAGCTTGTATGCGGTCGGACAGGCCTCCGACCTGGATTCATACACCGCTCCATATTACAGATGGGATCTGTCTATGCAGCAGAAGCTCTTTGCCGGCTTCAGTATCTATTTCAACCTTTATAATATTACCAACGTGAGGGACATGTCGTACCTGGGCACCGAAAGTCTCCCGACCTCTATTCAGGAATATGGAATGACCGCTAACCTCGGGATTCAATATTTACTCAGATGACACGGAATTCTCTTTGTACATGTAACAACGAAGGAGGCTGAAATGAAAAATAGTAATCGCCGGTTCAGTGCCGGTTTGGCCGCGATCGCTTTTGTACTCATGGTTGCTTCGGCAACTTTCGCTCAGCGCTATGTTTACGTCAGTCCGGGGGCAGGCACGCTGAATGATGCCTTAAGTTCCGACAGCCTCAACCGGATCGCGAATCCTAATACCACCTGGTATGTTTTGCAGCGCGGGAGTGGATCGGGCTATTACCTGTCCAGAATCATCCGAAGCTGGGGAAATGTCCCGCTCCAGATAATGTCGTCCGGCAGCGGGCCGTTGCCGAAGATCATCGGCGGCCTGCAGACGGGCGGGGTGGACGTCAACAAGCTGTTCGTAGCGACTCAGAATCTCACGGTGAGAGGAGTGTTTCTCACAGGACTCTCTGCCTCCGGGCTGGTCGACCAGCGGATAACTGAATTGTCGGCGGATGGGATAACCGTATGGTTCGACTCATGCGAGGTCAACCTTGCGTGGCAATCCACCGTTAGAGTTAACAACGGGTTGTCAAAAGTCGTGCTCACCAACTCCACGATCAGCAACATGAACAATTACTACCCGTCGAATGGCCGTGTTGTGGACAACCGCGACATTTCCATGGACACGTTGATAATTCAAAACTGCTCGATCTTTCGGGGGGTTACGCAGGTCTACCGCGGCGCAACCGGATCCCTAAAATATGCTTTCATCGATCATAATACGTTCGACGAATATTCGGGGCCGCTATTCAATTTCAACCAGGCCGGCACCATCGTATTCCAGAACAATCTGGTTGTCAATTGCGGTTTTGTGGGACGGGACACTTCTTCGACTGGCAATCAGCTCCTTACAGTGGCGTATGGAGCGGACTCCGCCCTCATCCGTAATAACTGTTTCTACGCTGATACCGCCCTCCTGCGCAGCGCATGGCCCGACTCGGTCTCGTTCGATCCCTGGTTCGACGATACGCTGGCATATTTCATAAATCGGAACGGGACCAGTGGGACAAATATCTCGGCCCCGGTGAAATTTAACATGGCACCGGACGACATAACGGTCGATCAGTACCTGGTGAAGATCGATTCGATTGCGAGATGGTACTGGGCAAATCCGAATCCTACTGAAATGGTCAATCCCATAGAACAGGTGGACAGCGTCCAATTGGTCGACTTCGAGTATAACACCGATTCGCCCGCCTACACACTCGGTGTCAGCGGTGAGCCGGTCGGTGCCCTGACATGGTTCGGGATGAGCCTCGCTGTAAAGAATGAGCCACGAGCGTATCCACCTAAGAATTTCACTTTGATACAGAATTATCCGAATCCCTTCAATCCCTCAACAACGATCGAGTATGCGCTTCCCAAACCGGGCAGAGTGCGGCTTACCATTTTCAATATCCTCGGGCAAAACGTGAAAACACTGGTCGACGGTTACCAGTCTGCCGGCACACACGCCGTGGTCTGGAACGGGATCGATCGTTTTCAACAACCCGCGGCAAGCGGAGTGTACTTCTACAAATTGGATGTGGGAAACATGAGCACCGCGAGGAAGATGATTTTGTTGAAATGATTTATGACCGCCCGACATCAAATAAATAATACGGTGACCTACTTATGAAGAGAGTGATTAAAATGTCCGACCCAAGTCCTCTTTATACTCAGATCGAAAAAGACATAAGAAAGAAGATAGAGGACGGGACACTCAAACCCGGCGATCAGATCGGCTCTTACAACGAACTGAGCAAGCGCTACGCCGTCAGCCTGATCACGGTGAAGAGAGCCGTCTCAAATCTCATCAATCAGGGTATCATCTTCAGCCGGGTCGGAAAAGGCCTATATGTCGCAGAGCCGGTAAAGGAGAAGCTCGACCTGTCGAAGCACAAGTCGATCGGGCTGGTTCTACAGGATCTCAATCATCCTTATTTCTCGATGGTGGTGCATGGGATTGAAGAAAGAGCGTATGAGCTCGGATACAATGTGTTGATTTCAAACTCTTCGAACAAAATCGAAAAGGAAGAAAGTCAGATCGACCACTTCAGAAATCTTGGTGTTGACGGTTTGGTCATAGCCTCGCTTTCACTCGAGTACAAAGCGACGGAATACTTACGAAAGCTTCATGAAGAAGGATTCCCGTATGTGATGGTGTCCTATATCCATGACCCTGAATACTGGTACGTTGGAAGCAACCAGGAGCTGGGCGGATACCTTGCTGCACAGCACCTCATAAAATTGGGCTATCGGTCGATCGGCTACCTGCATGCAGGTAAGGGAAATATTCTGAGCGAGATCAGAAAGAACGGTTATTACAGGGCGCTTACGGAATATGATGTCCCATATGATGCGAAATTCATTTTCTATCTGGACGAGGAGCACCCGAACTCGGTCGCGGACAGGTTCAAGCTCGGCTATGATTTCGGGAAGAAGTGGAAGTCGATCGAGCATAAACCGTCGGCGCTTTTTGTCTATACCGACCTGGTCGCGTTGGGTCTTGAGAAGGCACTCCTCGAGGAGGGCGTCTCCATTCCGGATGATGTCGGTATCGTGGGGTTTGATGACATCACGATGGCCGCCTATGCCAACATACCGTTGACTACGGTTCACCAACCCGCCCAGAAGATAGGAAGGATGTCCGTCGATGTCATTCAAAAGAGGATCGACGGTACCGATGTGGGAAACAGGACGATGCTGAATCCCGCTCTTGTGATCAGGGAGTCGTGCGGCGCGTCCAAAAGAGCATCTACCGCGGGTTCAGCAGCCCACGAAGAGGTGATACCATAAATACCACTCAAAATGCAGTTTCATTCATCCGGGCAAAATAATGCTTTATCCTATTCGTAATACCTTCCGGGACATGCAGGAGGTCAATCCACTCTGGAAGTTCAGAGCCGATCCCGAAAAGGCAGGCGAGAAGAGCGGGTGGTTCAACGACTTCGACAGCGATGTCGAAATTGCTGTACCGGGGAGTTGGAACGAACAGCTTGAAGAGTTGGGGCTGCTGCACTACGTCGGCCTGGCTTGGTACTCCCAAAAAATCTTTCTTCCGGCGCACTTCTCCGGGAAACGTGTCTGGCTGCGAATCGGATCCGCCGATTTTTCCTCCAGAATCTGGGTCAACGGTTCTTTCGTCGGCAAATGTGAATTCGGTTTCCTGCCGAACGACTACGACATAACGGAGTTTGCCAGGTGTGGCGAAGAAAACCTCATCGTAGTGGGCGTCAGCAATGAATTGAATGACGATTCTGTACCACAGGGAATCACGACCGAACACTACGAGAATGAAAACAGGATGAGAGAGGAAACCAACCCGCCGGCCCGGTTCGACTTCTCTCCTTTCGGCGGCATACATCGTCCTGTGATCGTTTACTCGACGCCGTCAAGCTGCTTCAGCAACCTGAGAGTGGATACGAAGATCCTCGGAAAGGCCCGGGGAAAGGTCGAGGTTGCGGCTGAGATCAATGGTGATGGCTTCGATTCAATCCGGGTTGAACTTGTCGATCAGGAAGGGAAGGTCGTCTCTCAATCCGTCACTGACGGGAAGAAGACCCGGCTGGACCTGGTCGTGGATAGTTGCAGGTTCTGGTCGAACAGCGATCCTTACCTTTATTTGCTCAGGGCATTCTTGCGAAGAGGCGCGGATGTTATAGACGAGTACACTTTGAGAATCGGAATCCGGGAAATCAGGATTGAAGGTGATAAGCTGCTTCTCAACGGACACGAGATATTCCTGAAAGGATTCGGGAAGCACGAGGATTTCATCGTGGCCGGAAGGGGTTTGTTTCTTCCTTTGGTGGTAAAGGACTTTCAGTTGATGAAATGGATCAATTCCAACTCCTTCCGGACCTCTCATTATCCTTATGCGGAAGAGGTCCTTTTGCAGGCGGACAGACTGGGAATTCTTGTCATCTCGGAAGCGCCGGCTATCAGCCTTGATTTGCGGCATGTGGGTCCAAAGATGATGCAGAACCACAAACAGTTTGTTTCGAGGATGGTACAGAGAGATTATAACCACCCGAGCGTGATAATCTGGTCAATCGGGAACGAACCAAACATAACGGGATATGACGGATATTATGACGGGAGCGGGAAGAAATACTGGGAGGAGATTTTTGATTATACGAGAAGCCTTGATAGTTCCAGGCCGATAACAGTCCCGAACTGCACTAGAGCCGGTCTTGATGACCCGGTCTTTGAGTTTTCAGATATCCTCTCAATCAACAGGTATTACGGATGGTATGAATATCCCGGGAATTTACAGCTGGCGATCGAGAGGCTCGGCAGGGAAATGGACGAGTTGCACAATAAATATAAGAAGCCGGTCCTGGTAACGGAATTCGGTGCCGACAGCCTCAGCGGTTCTCATTCCAACTCTCTTCAGATGTTCACTGAGGAATATCAGTCAGAGCTGATCGAGGACTATGTTCGATGCATTGAATCGAAGCCTTATACAATCGGAGAGATGGTCTGGAACTTCGCCGATTTTCGGACGCCGCAGCATTTCCGAAGGGTGATACTGAACTTGAAAGGGGTATTCACCAGGTCGCGGGAACCAAAGCTCGCTGCCTTTAAGCTGAGGGAAATCTGGGGCGCGCAAAGGAAGGAAACCTGAAAGCGTGAGTATCCTCAGTCAGGATTGCAGGTGATTTGACGTGTACCTGGGGTTGGCAATTCAAGATTGGCTGGTGATCGCCGCTTACGTGTTGCTGATCGTTGTCCTTGGCTGGTGGGCAAAACGCAGGGTCAGGACGAGCGGCGATTATTTCATGGCGGGCCGCAGGGGAAACAAAATCACGATGATTGCAAACGCGCTCGGTGCCGGCACGCATACCGATCAGGCGATTGCCGTAGCGGGCGCTACTTACAAGATCGGCCTCGCCGGAATCTGGTATCAGTGGGTTTACCTTTTTATTACTCCCTTCTTCTGGCTTCTCACTCCTATTTACCGGAGAATGAGATACGTGACGACCGCCGATTACTACGATGAAAGATTCGGATCGAAATTGTCGGTGGCCTATGTCGTCATGGCAATGCTCTATTTTGCAATGGATCTCGGTCTCATTCTCAAAGGCACTGGATTGGCGATCAGTGCGATAACCGGCGGCCAGATTTCTACGGAATTTATAATTGCATTTATCGTCGTGTTCTTTCTCGCCTATAGTGTCCTTGGAGGTTTGGCGTCGGCGCTGTCTCTGAATCTGTTGCAGGGAGTCTTCATCCTTCTCCTGTCATTTCTGCTTATACCATTTGCACTCGTGCAAGGAGGCGGCATTCAAGCAATCAAAGCAAAACTCCCGGAGTACATGTTTAGTTTCGTCGCGCCGCGCGAGGTGACACTTTTTTTCATAGTAATGATCGTAATCAACGGCTTGATCGGCATCGTTGCTCAGCCTCACCATATGGCAGTGGCAGGCTCCGGTAAGACCGAAAAGAGTTGCAGAATGGGATGGACTTACGGCACCTTTACGAAAAGGATAGCGACTCTTGCCTGGGCGTTCGTCGGGGTGTTCGCGGCCGCTTTGTTTCCGGGATTATCCGAGCACAATAGAGAGCTTGCATTCGGCGTGGCTGTGAAGAACCTATTGCCGGTCGGAGTGATCGGACTTATGGTAGCCGCGATGACAGCCGCAGTTTTACCCGTTTGTCACAACTACATGGTTTCAGGCTCCGCGCTGTTCACCAGGAACATCTTCAAGAAATACATGAATCGCGATCTGACCAACGGCCAGGAATTGCAAGTTGCCCGGCTGGCTTCAGTTGTCATCATAATCGGCGGTGTCATAGTCGCACTAACAATACCGAGTATCGTCAGGGGTCTGATACTCCAGATGTTCCTGACATCGTATTTTGGGATTTCATTTTATATGGGAATCATGTGGAGGAGGACAAATCGATACGGAGTCTGGGCGAGCGTGATCGTTGCGTTCCTGACCAACCTGATCGTCGGCCCTTACCTTCCGTTCGGCTTCCAGCTGAGCGTCCCGGGTCAAATCGCGGTATTTCTTCCTGCCGGGTTCATCGCATTGATAGTCGTCAGCCTGATCACAAAGTCTGAACCGAAAGAGAAACTGGACACTGTCAATGCATTGTTGCATACGCCCGTGGGGGAGGAATTCAGGTTGAAAGAAAAAGGAATCGAAATAAAGTTCGAAGGGGAATCGAAGCGCGAAGCCGGAACGAACGATTTGGCCCTTGAAGAAAACGGACACAGCTTGCTCCTGGTCGATTTTCTTTCTCTGCACCACAAGTTCTCCTTCAAGCGTTACCGTGTCGATATAGTGGGTTTCGGAATTGCCCTGCTTTTTGTTTTGGGTATCTTCGCGGTTGGTCTGCTTGCCGCAAGTGTCGGTTAGCGACAGAAGATAGTCTCTTTAAATCCCGGGATTGATTCCGGGAAGCATTTTCAACTTATCGGTAAAAGACCGGAAAGGCCCGCTAATGCAGAATTCGCCCGCATCAAAACCGTTCATCGGATTGATACCACTTTTCATACTGTTTCTTACTGGCACTGTCTCGCCGAAGAACTATTATGTCTCTAATTCAGGGAGATGGACAAATGAAGGAACGAGCATAGGAGAGGCGTTCGGTTCTATAAATCATGCTGTAGAGATCGCCCAACCCGGCGACTCGATTTTTATTTTGCCGGGTCGGTACTCCGGAGTCATTGCCGTCAACGACAGATCCGGCGATCCGGAGAAACCGATCTGCATCCTGGGATATTCTCAGGAAGAAAAGGATTATCCGGTTATAGACGGCGGAGCCAGAGCACCTTCGAGCAATGCCGACGACGATTGGATGAGCGTCAAGGGATCCCGGTGGATAGTTATCGGCAGAATGAAATTCGAAAACGGCTGGACTTATCCCATTAAAATCGAGAATTCCTCTTATATCACTTTTGACAAATGCATGTTTTGGGGAGGCAAAAGAGTCATTTCCGCCACCGGTGTCTGCACGCATCATCTCCTGGTTGAGAATTGTTACTGGGATCAGGGTGGAGACTATTTGTGGAGCGTCGAAAAGGATTCCGCCGGAGAACCGGCCTGGCTTTCGATGCACCATTTAGCCATGAAGTATTTCAACGGCTCCTTGATCGATTTTCACGGTACAGGCGGGTCGATTGTAATCAGGAATAACAAGATCACGAACGCGTTCAATGCTCTCAGGTGGCGGGGAATCAAGGGTTACGATTCCAATATAGAAATTTATGGGAATCACATCTCTCAGATCAGAGACAACGACTTCGAACCCGAATATTATACCTTCAATCTCCACATATACCACAACTTCTGCCATAACATTCACCGGACCCTGTCAATCGATAATGTCGACGGAGGAGATATCTACTATTACGGGAATGTCGTGACTACGGACAGCAAAGAATGGACAGTCAACGTCTGCGCGGGGTTCGGCAAGATTTATGGTGAAGCCCGCAATCTGGATTATCCCCTCTTCATATTTAACAACAGCTTTTACGGAGTGGCTAACGCCTATAGGGCGGAGGTCGGTACTTTTGTACAGGTTAAACATTTCAATAACGCTTACTATTTCTCGCGTGACAATGGCTGGGTCCTCAGTAAATGGGATTCGACCGATGCATTCGACTACGACGTCTCCAATAAAGGCTGGCCCGACAACATAACCACCAACCGCCAGGAGCGTCACGGCAGGATCGCCGATGTCGACTATGTCGATGGCGGGAATTATGATCTCAGGCTGCGCAAGGACAGTCCCGGAAGAGGCGCGGGAACGCCATTGAAGTTCAAGGAGTTCGATTGGACTCAAAGGTTTACAGGTAAAGGGCCCGATGTCGGAGCATATGAAGGGAATAGACTTGTGGAAGGACCGCCGTTCAGACTCATCGTCCCGCCGGGTACGGAACTCACATACGAGGAGAAGCCGCGGATCGTAAGAGATGATGTCGACGGCAAACGGCTCATTCTCTATTTCTCGGTGCCGATGGATCCCGGCACGATAAAGAAGGGAGACGTCAGTTTGTATCTTGATAATAAAGAGATCGACGTATCTAATGTATCCGTGGGGAATGAAAATTACTCGATCATAATTGACGGGAATACGGATCTGTCGGCAGGGATCCCGTCAATTTCATTCAGGCTGCTGCCATACGGAATGAACAAGCAGCAGGCAACTTACTGGGCATCCACGATAAAAATTCATGAATAGACAACCGGTATCATGTGAAGCGAGTCTCTAGAAAATTCCCGGGCTTTGTAGTCTCTTCCGGCCTATCGATGAAGATGGCCAGGTGTATAGCGGTTGGCCTCTTCATGATTCCGTTCTTTGCAGCCTGCCTGTTCGGACAAAGCGGAAACGGGTCGGCAATCGGAATCGCTGAAAGAGTTGCAGACCGGATTATCCGGGACACATCTTTCGAACTGCAACAAGTGCAGCAGAGAATGGCCGTCAACGTCCAGGTCGTTGATTTCAAGAAAGCATTACCCGACTATCACGGGGGA
>JAJYJD010000056.1 GCA_021789755.1 Bacteroidota bacterium | reverse complement strand
TACGATGCATCTAAACTTATCCCCCTTGTCGCCAAACCCCACTCCCCTGAGAACGTGGACACAGCCGAAAATCTGTCCGGCGTGAAGGTCGACAGGGTGTATATCGGTTCATGCACAGGCGGAAAGCTGACCGACTTTAAAGCCGCAGCGCGTATACTCAACGGGAAGAAGACCGCGGTAGACACCTTCATCGTCCCGGCAACGACGGACGTCGCAAAAGGTCTGCATGAGACCAAGATCGGCGGGAAATCGCTCCACCAGATTTTCGAGCAAGCCGGATGCAGGATCGGCAATGCAAGCTGCGGAGCCTGCCTCGGCGGCCCGGAGGACACGTTCGGCAGACTGAACGGCGCTGAAGTCTGCCTCTCGACGACCAACCGCAATTTCCCCGGCAGAATGGGATCGAAGAAATCGCAGGTATATTTGGCGTCGCCTTTAACGGCAGCTGCAACGGCACTTAACGGAACGATTACGGACCCAAGGAAGTATCTCGTGTAGAGCAGAAACCCTAAACTCAAAATTCAAAATGACGATTCGTCGCGCGCGGCAGTTCATCGTTTCGACTTTAGGTCATTAGAATTCTTCCAGGATTTTGGACTCAGGGTTTAGAATTTATTGACCGTGAAGTTTGGATGACCAACAATTGTAGAAATCAGGAGATCGATAGAAAATGTCAGAAAACAAGATTTCGGGAAAAGCATACGTAGCCGGTGATAACATAGACACCGACCAGATTATCCCCGCCAGGCACCTTGTTTACAACACTCACTCACCGGAGGAACGGAAACTCTACGGCAAATTCGCGATGAGCGGAGTTCCGGAGGAAGAGTCCGGCCTGCCGAAGGGCGGCATCAAGTTTATCAAGGACGGCGAGTTCCAATCCGAGTTCAGCATCATCGTCGGCGGAAAAAACTTCGGATGCGGTTCTTCCAGGGAACATGCTCCGCTTGCCTTGCAGGTCGCGGGCGTCAAAGCGGTAGTGGCCCAGACATATGCGCGGATTTTCTATCGCAATTCCGTCGACGGCGGCTTCGTTATGCCGCTCGAGTCGGTGGACAACATCTACAAGTCTTTCTCCACAGGCGACCAGGTCGAGATCGACCTGGAGGCAAACAAAATCACGAACAAGTCGACCGGCAAGTCGTTCGCGCTTCGCCCGCTTGGAGACGCCGCCGACATAATAAACGCCGGCGGACTCTTCGCGTACGCACGCAAGATAGGAATGATCAAGTCGGAGACCCCGCCCGCGGGGCAGAAGGCCGCGGCGAATGTTTAGGATCGCTGTAATTCCCGGAGACGGCATCGGAATAGAAGTCACTTCGCAGGCCGTAAGAATTCTCAAGAAAGCTTCACAGATCCTCAACGAACAATTCGAATTCACCGAACTTAAAGCGGGTGGAATCGCAATCGACGCCTACGGAAAGCCGCTGCCGGAAGAAACGCTTAAGGCCGCCCTCGCCAGCGACGCGGTGCTGCTCGGAGCCGTCGGCGGTCCGAAATGGGATGCCCTTCCCTATGAGATGAAACCCGAGCAGGCTCTTCTCGGCTTGCGAAAAGGTCTGGAACTCTATGCCAACATCAGGCCGGTCATCATGTTTGATTCGCTCATCGATGCATCTTCTCTGAAACCTGAAGTTGTCAGGGGAATCGATATTGTCGTCGTCCGTGAGCTTACAGGCGGGCTTTATTATGGCAGACCGGCAGGAATTTTTGAAGAAGGTGGTACGCGGCGCGGCGTGAACACGATGACATACACCGTCCCCGAAATCGAGCGCATCGCTCACACTGCGTTTAAGCTCGCAAACACCAGGAAGAAGAAGGTCACTTCCGTCGACAAAGCTAATATTCTTCACACCTCGATGCTCTGGCGTGAAGTCGTAAACAAAATTCATAAGCGGGATTATCCCGGCATCAACCTCGACCACATGTATGTCGACAACGCCTCGATGCAGCTGATCAGGAATCCGAAACAGTTCGACGTTGTTCTGACCGAGAATATGTTCGGCGACATACTGAGCGACGAAGCCTCGATGCTTACAGGCTCAATCGGCATGCTCCCTTCCGCCAGCATCGGTGAGAAGCACGCGCTGTACGAGCCTGTTCATGGGAGCGCGCCAGACATAGCGGGAAAAGGATTGGCCAATCCCATAGCCAGCATCCTGTCTGCCGCCATGCTTCTTGAGTACTCATTGAAGCAAAAGGAACTGGCAAGAAAAGTCTTCCGGGCAGTCGAGACGGTGCTGGACAGCGGATATCGCACGGCAGACATCGCTTCGGCCGACAAGCATCGCCTTTCCACGGAGGAAATGGGCCGACGGATAGAGAACGCTTTGTAAGAAGGTCTTCACCGCAAAGATTCGCGAGTCGCACCGGGTTGGATAATAAGAAACCCGCCCATTGTGCCTTCGCGGTTAACGTTCTCGCAGCTCGACAGCATCGAAAAAGTTGGAAAGCACCCACTCAGCCTCTATATTTAACCTATCATAATCATCAAACTTATGGAAGAGTTCTTAAGTTGTTTCGTAAAAGACGGTTTTAACCCTCTTAAACCCGTTTCGCAAGAGTGTCGGAAACCGTTCTCTGAAGGTACTGAGTCATTAAAGATTAGATAGCTGAGGCGCTTGCAGGTACCGGGATGCTGAATTACGTTTGGATAGGGCTTGTGCTGATTGGAGTGCTTGCTGCCGCGGGGAGCGACATATACGACGCTTCGTCTAACCGCTACCGAAACGGTGAGCAGTTCGAGTTGCAATACGACAGCACCAACGCATCTGCCGGTAGAGTCTCGCTCACAAGAGAATATTTCAACAAGTTCTACGGCGTCGCCATTGAATCACCCGATACCCTGAATTTCCCCGCTACGCTTACCGGCAATTCTCTGAAGATCACCACCGACGATAATTCGCCTGAGCTGTGGAGGACTGTCGCGAAGACAGACGATAACTCAAACCAGATAATCGCAAAAGTTGAGGCGAGACGAGGCAGTGAACTGACAATTTTGCTTCCGACAACTTCGCTGGTGAAGACGAAGGCGGTTCTCGACGCGGTAATAAGCTACAGCGAGTTGGCGGTAAAGATCGCGCTGGGACTCATCGGAGTCATGGCATTCTGGCTCGGCATCATGAAACTTGCGGAAGACAGCGGCATGATAAAGATTATCGCAAGGGTAATGAAGCCGGTTATGGTAAGGGTTTTTCCGGACGTTCCGCCCGATCATCCCGCCATCGGTGCAATGATCATGAACATTGCCGCGAACATGCTGGGTCTGAATAACGCCGCCACACCGCTCGGTTTGAAAGCGATGGACGAGCTCGACAAGTTAAACCCGAACAAAGGTACCGCTACAAATGCGATGGTGACTTTTCTTGCGATAAATACCGCCGGTCTGACGTTAATTCCTGCGACCGCAATCGCTATACGCGCAGCGGTTGGTTCCAAGGATCCCACGATTATTCTTCTTACTTCATTCTTCGGTGCCGGTCTCGCCACCATCGCAGGAATCCTGGCGGCCAAGCTTCTGCAGCGGTTGAAAGTGTATCGCATCAGTGAGCCGCCCGGCGAATCGGAGGGAGGAGCATCGAAGTGATCAAACAGATTCTCGAAGCTCTCTCAATCATCGCAATTCCGCTGATCGTCGCTGCCTTCGTCGCATACGCGGCAAAGAAGAAAGTGCCGGTCTACGAATCTTTCGTGGCAGGAGCGAAGGGTGGTTTCGAGGTCGCGATCAAGATAATTCCTTACCTTGTTGCCATGCTTGTTGCAATTGGGATATTTCGAGCGAGCGGTGCCATGGAAATCCTGGTCAGCGCGCTATCTCCGGTCGCAAGGCTGATAGGAATGCCTCCCGAAGCGTTACCGATGGCACTCCTGCGCCCATTAAGCGGCAGCGGCTCACTCGGACTAATGGCCGACATAATGAAAAAATACGGACCTGACTCGTTCACGGGAATACTTGTATCGACTATGTACGGCAGCAGCGAAACGACTTTCTACGTTCTTGCCGTCTACTTCGGGGCGGTGAACGTCTATCGCACGCGGCACGCGGTGGCGGCCGGTCTGATAGCGGACGCCGTCGGTATGCTCGGAGCTCTTTTCATTTGCAGAATACTTTTTGGATAAACAATGAGGACAAACATGAGAATATTGACCGCAACATTTCTGGCATCTCTACTTTTAAGTGCATCTGCATTTGCCCAGAATTATCCCAAACCGATGCTCGCGCCGGGCGAAAGCCAGATAGCAGGCGGACTCGGGATCTCGTGGATAAACGAGAACGGCGAAACTACTCCATACTATATGATCGGCGTGATGCCGGACCTGCAGTTCGGAAAGATCGGCGTCGGACTCGACCTGACTCTCCGCATCTCGACAAACAGCGGGAAGATCCGCAAAGCGGACTGGTCGAACGGGGCGTACAGGAAAATTATCCGTTACGTCAGCTGGGGACAGAAGCATGATCCGGTATACGCAAAGGTCGGACAGCTCGACATGGCAACGATCGGACATGGGTTCATCGTCTATAATTACAGCAACAGCCCGAGCTACGACGACAGGAGGATCGGAGCCGAGCTCGATCTTGATTTCACCAGGTTCGGATTCGAGACGATGTACGGTGACTTCCAGCAGCCTGGCGTGATTGGCGGACGAGGGTACGTGCGGCCGCTGAAGTTCACCACGCTCGCCGACATCCCCGTGATAGGCGGGTTTGAGCTTGGCGCAACTTATGTCACTGACCAGAATAAGAACTCCGGCGTTTTTCTTACGCCCGTGTACACCGTGCTTCCCCCAGGAGGAGTCTTCGTCACCCACGACGAAGGCGCGATTTCCGAATACGGCTTCGATGCCGGGCTTCCCATCCTCCGCATTCCATTCATGGATGCCGATCTTTACTATGATTATGCCCAGATACACAAATTCGGCCACGGTTCAGCCGCCGGAATACTTATCGACTTCAACGGTCTCGGCATCGCAAAGGCGTCCGTCAAACTTGAACACCAGTGGGTCGGAAGCCAGTTCATACCGGAGTATTTCGATCAGTTCTACGAATTGAACCGCTACGTCCCGGGCGACTCGAGCTATTTCAGCAAAGCCACGCAGCTTGAAAACGCTCCCGGCGGACAGGGATGGTACGGCCAGCTCACGATATCCCTTCTCCAGAACTTCCAGATAATCGGAGGTTACCGCGGAATCGACCACGACCCCAACGGCGGTCTCCTTCACCTCGAGACACGTTTCCCGAGCGTCGTTCCGATGATCGCTTTCAGCGCCGGTTATGACAGGTGGGGGATACAGGGATTCAAGGACGCGTTCCAGCTCGACCAGCGCTCGCTCCTCTACGCTTTCTTCGGCTACAAACCGTATCCGTTCATGACGGTGGGGTTCAACTATTACTGGACATTCATCCCGTTAAACGGGAAATACGAGGTCCAGAAGAGAATCGAGCCGCGCGTCATGTTCAATTTCTCCTTCTGATGGAGGAACCTTTACCATCACGCCTCCTGTTAAATAATTTAAAATGGAGACGTGATGGTAAAGAGAAGTTTGTTGGTTTTCCCTGCCCTTGTCGCGATCGGCCTCGGCAGCCTGCTGATACACAATACCGTCTACGCGAAACAGGAGGCGCAGCCGAAGTTCGCGAAGAATCTGCAGGTCCTTACCTTCGTAAAATCGAAAGCAGAGCTGAAGGGCTGGATGAGAATGATCAAGACCAGCCTCGGAGTCGACTGCGATTACTGCCACAACACGAATAATTTCGCGAGCGACCAGAAACCGCCGAAGCGCGTTGCCCGCGTGATGATTAAGATGCTTCTGCAGATAAGAAAGGATTATTTTGCCTTTCCAAACGCCCCGCAGCCGACATGCTATACCTGCCACCAGGGACACAAGAAGCCGACCAACGAACCGGAGGGAGGCTTCCCGAAAGGGAACGATTGAATGTCGAATGAGTTGATGTGATTGAAACCCCCAAAAGGCCGGGCACCAACCCCGGCTTTTTTAATCTCAGAGAGGAGAGATGAACATGCGGAGGATATTGCTGATACTTTTCATGACGGCTGATGCCGTATTCGCGCTGCCGAGGTTCGCGATGATGACCGGGATGCAGTGCATCAATTGCCACGTCAATCCGACAGGCGGTGAGCTCCGGAACAGCTACGGCAGCTCCGACTTCCCGGATGACCACCTCAGGTTGATACCCGCTCACGGCAATGGTTTCGATTTCAATCCGAAGCTTGGCGAGGACATACTTATCGGCGGGGACGTCAGGTTCCAGTACCTCTACGACGGCCAGACGAAGAACACGACTTTCCAATCGATGGAAGGATCGATTTATTCCGCACTCCACCTCTACACTTCTACACGTCTCTTCGTGAAATATGATTTCGTGAACACGGCGTACGAAGTGTACGGCATGTATAACTTCGGTACAGGGGACACCTATTTGAAAGCCGGTGCTTTCTCACCCTCCTATGGCATCAGGCTCGACGACCACACGGCTTATACGCGAGGCGGCAACTTCGGCTATCTCCAGGGTATTCCGCAGATCGGACTAATTTTCGCTCCTGACTATAGGGACCTCGGAGTCGAGCTCGGATCGAAGTTCGACAATTTCTTCGTCACGGTAGACGCCACAAACGGAGACGGCCTCAGCAATATAAACTTCAATTCCGACAAGGCATTCATTGGGAGGGTCGAGTATCTCGTGAAGAGCTTCATGAATTTCATGCTTGGCGGCTCGGGCTACGTCTCCAGGGGCGTAAAGATGTACGGCTTCCACGCCGGAGTCGGAATCGGCAGAAGACTTTCTGTTCTCGCGGAATATGATTGGGCGAAGTCACTTCCGAATACATTCCTTCCACCGAACGTTACATCAAATGCCGCCCTGGTGGAGGCGACTTACGATATCGCCGACGGTCTGTACGCCATGGGTCGCTTCGATTATTTCAAGACATACGCCGGCGGCCCGTACTATTCGCGCTATATCCTCGGCATAAATATCTATCCGCTGCCGCATCTCGACTTCATGCCGCAGGTACGATTCAACACTACAAATGCGCTGGGCGCATCGCAGCCCCTCGAGGCACTGGTTCAATCGCACGTGTACTTCTGATTGCTTCCATCAATTCATCAGTGGATCGGCAGGAACCGGATCACGGCGTGCCCGGCGGTGAATCCGGAGGCGTCGGACTGTTCAAGATTTTCTCGGCAGTCTCAACTTCATCGCAAGGGACCATTACTTTTATCTCGCTCGCGTTGAAGTCCTCCCCATCCCTGTAGGGCACATACTCGGGTCGCGAAATGTGTCTGGGCACACGGAGGTGAAAAAGGGCGGGGTGCAGGCCGGCATCGCTGAGGCGTGAGCCAGCGAATTCGGCCTCGCCTTCGTCGTGTGTACCGCAAACCTTGACCATTCCCTTGAATATTTCGTACTCACTGTGGTGGTTACAAAGGAATAATCCGTCAACGGCTGCACCGCATTCGTCGCAGCACGGCGTTCCACAGACTATGCACACACCCGCCGCCTCGGCTCGCCGATGCTTTTCACAAAAGACGCCTTCCGCGAAAACAGATCCGCAATGAGGACAGAAATCATCTTCCTCGTTGACGCAGTTGCCGCATTTAGGGCAGAGGAATTCGTCGTTCTCCGGCACAATCACTCCGGTTCGACTACTGTCCGGCAGGTTTCTTTATGGGAACTATGCCTGCCATATCGCCGATGACGTTGACAAGCTCCTGGTTCGCCGGGACGACTATCTTCGTGTTTTGTTGGAGGGACGCCTGGACGGTCTCAAGCCGCTTCAAGAGTTGAGCGTTGCCCACGAAATATTGGTTTGCCGCCTCGTTGACCAGCCTGATCGCCTCCGCCTCGCCTTCTGCCTGGAGAATCTGGGATTGTCTTACGCCTTCGGCTTTTTTGATTGCGGCACGTTTTTCACCGTCGGCTGTGGTTTCCGCGGCGGTGGCAAAATCAACTGCGGCAATTTTTTCATTCTCCGCCTTTACAATTTTGTTCATCGTCTCCTGGACATCCTTCGGCGGATCGATCTCCTTCAACTCGGCCCTTACGATCTCGATTCCCCAGCTTCCCGTCTCCCTGACAAGAATATCGATCAAGTCTTTGTTGATCCTCCCGCGCTCGCTGTTGGCAGATTTCAGCGTCATCGTTCCGAGTATGTTTCTCAACGTAGTTCTCGTCAGGTTGACGATCTGGTATTCGATGCTGTTCACGTTGTACTGACTTTTCTTGACGCTTTCTTCGTCCTGCTTGATCTTATAATAGATTTGCGCGTCGACCGTCGCATTTAGATTGTCGTTCGTGATGATCTCCTGCGGCTCCGCTCCGACCATTGTCTCGGTTATGTTGATGCTGACCATCCTGTCTATAATGGGGATGATCCAGTGGAAGCCCGGCATGGCGAATTTCTTATATTTGCCGAGGCGCTCCACGAGTGCGCGGTGAGTGGGGCGGATGATGCGTATCCCCCACAGGAATATCAGGAATGCGACAATCGCCAGGATGATCCAGAGTGCTGATAGACCGCTTTCAGTGTCCATGATGAGTCCTCCTTCCAATCTCCAGTTTACAGGTTTACGGTTCTCACACGATACAGTTCTATATGAAGAGTCAATTCATTCACCGACAGCTGAAACCCTCCGCACCCTTGTGCTCTCTTGCCTGACCGTCCTTGCCGCGCTTCCGCTTCTTTCCCGTTCAGACGGCGCCGGTTTAATGCAATAATTTAGGATTCTGTCCGATTACTGTCAAACGAGTGCGCTTCGCCGAACCTCAGAGTATTTTCTCAATCCTCAGCGTATTCGTAGTTCCCCTGGCGAGGAGCGGAGTACCAGCCGTGAGCACGTAAGTGTCGCCGGGAGAGGCGAGCGAGAGCGATTTCAAAATAGAGCTCACCTGCGTCAGCATCGCGTCTGTGCCGGACAGAGATTCCACCTCGATTGGGAACACTCCCCAAATGAGCAGCAGTTTCCTGACAACGTCGACGCTCTCGGTGATCGCGAAGACCGGCACTTGAGGCCTGTACTTCGACAGCGCGCGGGCTGTCGTTCCGGTGTTCGTAATCGGTATGATGAATGATGCGTCGACTAACTTCGCGAGCTGACAGGCCGCCTCCGCAATCGCGTCCGTGAAATCGTCGCGGACCGTCTTATAATTCATCTTCCTTTCGACGAGGCCAAGATGAGATTCAGCCATCACAACTATCGATACCATCGTCTTCACGGCTTCGACAGGAAAATTACCGGCGGACGTTTCACCGCTCAGCATAACGGCGTCCGTCCCGTCAAACACCGCGTTCGCCACGTCTGTAGCCTCCGCCCTTGTCGGACGAGGCTCGCGTATCATCGAGTCGAGCATCTGAGTCGCTGTGATGACCGGTTTCCCGTATTCATTGCACTTGCGAATAATCGACTTCTGAAGGATCGGAACTTCCTCTATCGGCACTTCGACTCCAAGATCACCGCGGGCCACCATTATAGCGTCGCTGGCTTCGATAATGGAGTCAATCTCGTCAACCGCTTCAGGTTTCTCGATCTTGGCGATTATTCCCTGCTCGCCATTCAAACCGGCGAGCAATTTACGAAGGTCCAGTACGTCCGATGCGTGCCGGACGAATGAGAGCGCAATGAAATCGACACCGTTTTCTACGCCGAACTTCAGATCCTCGATATCCTTCTCCGTGAGCGAAGGTATGCTGACATTTACACCCGGAAGGTTGATGCCCTTGTGAGACGTCAAGGGGCCCCCGTTTATCACCTCGCACTCTATCTCCTTCCCTCGCAAAGATTTTGCCTTTAACTCGAGGAGCCCGTCATCCATCAGAATCCTGTCGCCGACTCTGACATCGTTGATCATCCCTTCATAGGTCACAGGGATCTTTTTACCGTCTCCTTTCCTGCCGTCGGTTGTCAGGACAACGGTGCTGCCGTTCTTCAAAATCATCGTGCCGTCTATTTCACCGACCCTTATCTTTGGGCCCTGGAGATCCTGAATTATGGCGAACCTTTTCCCGGTGACCTCTTCGAGGCCGCGTATGATTCTTATATGCTTCGAATGCTCTTCATGAGTACCATGGGAGAAATTCAACCTGAAGACGTCAGCCCCGGCATCGATGAGGTCCCTGATCTTCTGTTCGGTATCCGACGCCGGCCCCAGTGTGCAGACAATTTTCGTCTTCCTATTCTGTGTCTTTTGCAACTCCGCGCAGCTCCTTTATTTTGTCGATTATTTCCGAGAGAACATTCGACGCCGACCCTTGTAAAGAGAAATCCGCAAACCCGGTCAAAGGCGTTTCCTCTATGTTTACCTCCACGATCTTCCCGCCGGATCTTCTGACGGTCACCGGCAATTCCGCCGCGGGATAGACGACTGCGGAGGTACCTACGACGAACATAACGTCCGCGGTTGCGGCCGCCGTCTCGGCGACGTCCCACTGGTCCGCGGGAAGCATCTCACCGAACCAGACGATGTCCGGCCTTATCAGGCCTCCGCATTTAGAACACCTGAAGGAGCCGTTAGCATCGAAGTCGGCGCCGTCATACCTCTTCCTGCATCCGAGGCAGTAATTGCGTTCGATATTCCCATGAAGCTCGGCGATATTCTTCGACCCCGCGCGCCTGTGAAGGTTGTCCACATTCTGGGTCACAACGGTGAAACGCCGGAAGTATTTCTCCATCTCGACCAATGCCGTGTGGGCTGCGTTCGGTTTGGACTCTCTGGTGATGTGACGGCGGTGCTGGTACCATTCCGAGACAAGCTCAGGGTTACTCAGGAACGCGTCGAAACTTGCAAGCTCTTCCGGCTTGAGCTTACTCCATAATCCATCCTCGCCGCGAAACGTCGGGATTCCGCTCTCAGCGGAAATACCGGCCCCGGTCAGTACGACGACGTCATTGGCCGTCGCAAGGATCCTCTGCAGCCCCTCGGGGATCGTCATGGCGGCGGGAGCAGTTCAAGTTGATGCACCGTCCCCTCCCGGGAAATCTCCATAGGGAAGAATGTCAGATCCCCTCTGAGGTAACCGTTCATGAAATCGGAGTAATGCGGACTGAGGAGCTGGCCGCATTCTCCTCCGGGCAGGCTGAAATACATCCCGGGTTTGCCCATATCCACAATCATCCTCATCGACGGCCCGATCACCATCTTATACGGATCATCAAGCGAGTATTCTCCGTTGTTTACCGTCGTGTTGTTGCCGCCCCTCTGGAACGGGCCGAGATCATACAAGGTCCTGATGAGCGAGTTTGAACTCATAGGATGTTTAAGCTCCAGCGTATGAATATCTCCCCACATCCACTTAATCGGACGCGGCCCGAACTTGTCTCTCAGCTGCTGCAGCGCCCTCTCCAGGCTCTGAGCAAGCCTCATATCGAGGAGGCTGTCGCCGTTGGCGATACCGTACAGTTCGCCTAATCTTTCGGGGCTGGTCAGATAACTCTCCAGTATTCTGGTCGGCACATTACTTATCAGCACATACTTCTCGAAGAGCGATTTGCCCAGAACTGGTCTGAAGACACTCCTGACCAGATCGACGAATGCATAGTTCAGGATTGAAGCCGCCGTGCTCTTCGCTGTAATGTTTCCGTCAAAGTTTTTAAGGTAGATGATTTCCTTAGGGAAATAGTTTTCGCTGTCGCACGCCGCCAGGATACGACTGTTGAGCAGGGTCATGAAATCGGAGTAGTAGTCAAGCTGGAGTTGCCTTGAAAGGGCGACGCTCATCGTATCGTGATGGCTGATGAAGGAGGTAATCCTGTCTATGCGTGAGGAAGGTTCATATAAATTGGTGATGTAGTAGGAATAGTTGTCGGGGGTCGTGCGGTTGTTGGCCGTAGCGATATAGTCCGCCATCGGGTTGTAGCTCTCGGGGAGTGATTTGAACGGGATGAACGCATCCCAGACGGCCTTGCTCGAATTTCCGGGTTGAGGTAGAAATGGCAGAGAATAGCGGCGCAGTGGAATATTTCCCGCGGCCTTGTAACCTATGTTGCCGCTGACGTCGGCATAGACGAAATTCTGAGCGGGAGCGCCGAAGTACTTGAGCGCAGCGACAAAGTCCTGGAAGTTCTTCGCTGTGTTTAAGAGGTACATCGATCTCACTTCGTCGCTGGGCCAGTATGCCGACCACCGAAGCGCTGTTATCCCGCCGGGCTCGGTTTTGTTGGCACCCAGCGCGGTGGTCGCATAAGAACTGGAAATCACACCGCTCACGACAGGACCGACCACCGTCATGCGTCGTCTGAATATGTACGGCGAGGTACCTTTTATTTTTATAGTGTCTTCAGTCGTGACGAACGAAAGAAGCTTTCCGTTAAACCAGTACCGGTCGGCGTCAGAGGAGTCGGGCTGCATGATGTAGAAGTCCGAGTCATCGGCCATAACGTTGGTCATCCCCCAGGCGATGTCCGGGTTTCGTCCGATTACGATTCCAGGTGTCCCCGGTAATGAAACACCGAGGACATGCAGCGAGGGAGCAGAGATAGACACATAGTACCATTTCGCCGGCTCGCTGAAGGCAAGGTGAGGGTCATTACAAAGTAAAGCCGATCCGCCGTCGGTCTTCTTTGGCGATATCGTCCAGTTATTACTTCCGAAACCGTCAGGCGCCTTCACACCCTCAAGAAAGGCGAGAGCTGCCGAGTTCGATTCCATAAAACCGTTGAGAGACGCCGATGCCCTCGCAGGCGGTTTCGGAGTTCTCCTTTCATTTGTGCCGGAAAAGAGAGGTATAAGCAGTGCGGCCCTTTCAGCACCGAGACTGTCGTAGAGTTCGCCGAAGACCGGTTTTGTCCACCATGAGATGTTTAGCTCCCAGGCCATCAGCCTGGCGACGATGAAGCTGTCCCGCGGCTTCCAGGGACGCGGCGAAAACCCGAGCATGGCAAACTCGGCGGGGAGTACCTTGGCGGTCGAGATGTACGCGTTGACACCGTTCGAATACCAACGTAGTATTTCCTTGCTGAGCGGAGAGGAAGCATTGTAAAGTGAGTCCGCCATTTCTTTGAAAAGCAGTGTCCTGAATAGTTCATCGACAGCGATCGTTTTGTTTCCGAATATCTCACTCAGCTTCCCCTCACCTGCCCGCCTGTACATTTCCATCTGAAAGAGCCGGTCCTGCGCGTGCACGAACCCGAGTGCAAAATAAGCGTCCGAGTCCGAACTGGCCGTTATGTAAGGGACGCCCAGGCTGTCGCGTTTCACTTCTGTGGGCGCACCGAGCCCCGGGACATTGATCTGACCGTCTTCCTCCGGCAAGGAGGAAGTCCCGATCTTTCTGAGAAGGAGGATTACACTTATAAGGATGATTAGAAGTGTAAGAGAGATAACCGCCGTTGCGAACTTAATCCGTTTCACTTACACAATTTAGTGATGCGTATGCCAATGTAACAACCGAAAGGAAGGCGCCGCGTAACTGTGTATTATCTCGGCATGAGATTGAAAAGAAATCCTGCAGAAATTGAAGGCACCAGATATCTCGTTTGCGGCATAAATGTGGCGGAAAAAAGATCGTAGTAGCCAATCCCTCCGTTCAAATACACACCGAGATATCGATCGATCCGCAGCGAATTGCCGATACCCGCATAAGCGGAAGCACCGGATGTGAACCTGCTGTTTGGCAGCGAATAACCGATGAAGGATCCGTTTGTGGGATATGCCCATCCGAACAACAGACCCGCCGAGCTTTCGCCGTAAAGGCTGTATCCCAGTGTCCCGAGGTATGATCTCAGGAATGGGACCCTGATCCCTACCTGGACCGGCATGAGGATTCCCTGCGAACCATAGCCGGATCCGGACGGGCCGAACGCAGGAGAGAATAAATCTATGATCGAGATTCTCAGAAAGATGTTGCTGCGCAGCGGTATATCTCCGACAGCACCGAACCCCAGGGACGTGGCATTCATCAATACCGGGGAATACTCCGGAGCAGCTATCAATCCCTGCCTGGACGAGAACGGAGAAACGTTACCCCCGAATAAATTATCCGTCGAATTAACATGATAATACTTCGCACTGTAACTGAGATTATCGGGACAGATCCCGCCGCCGAGGCTCTGGCCCTGGACGGCAACTGCGGTAAACAAAAGAACGAAAGGTAAAGCAATCCTGGCAATGCGCATCATGACTCACCTCCGTAACGTGGTAAACCTCAGAACTGGTACTTGAACGTAAACATGAAATTTGTGTCTGTGACCTTCTCGGCCGTCTTGCTGTAAACGTCATACAACTGATGGCTGGTATTCCACCATCCGTATTGATATGCAAGGTCGATCACTATGCTGTTCTGAATCCTGAACCCGACTCCACCGCTGGCAAATTTTTGGGCCTGCGGGGTGCCATCTCCCTTGTAAGGTGAAGGGAGATAAGAAAATCCTGCTCGGATATACGGGACGAAGAGCGAGTATGCCGGGTCTGTTAAAGCCAGTTCAGCGCCTCCCCTCAGCAAAACAGTCGCACGAAAATCTGCACCTATGGAATCGTTCAAGCCGTTGATAAAACCGCTCGGCAGGTTGGAATTCGAAAATTGCAACTGAGTCCAGTCCGTGTATTCTATGTCTGCTGCAAGTGTCAACTGCTTCGTTCCTCCCGAACCACCGATACCGAACTTGAAAGGCGTCGTGACATCGTAGTTGTTGCTGGTCGCGGAGCTGACGCCTGGAGGAGGATAACTGTAGCTAGTTCCGGTCAAAAAGTAAGCAGTGGCCGCGTCCGAGAAATTGTCGTTCACGGTAATGAATGAAGGGAAGGTTATCGTTACACCCAGTCTTCCCATCGTATTGCCATTCTGATCGGTGAAGCGGTAAAGAAACCCAAGCTTGGCATTCCAACCGCTGATATCCTGGTTGTCTGTGAAGGAATAGTTGAAACTCCCGAAGCCCACTGCGCCGGCAAGCGATGAAAGGGTGTCGGAGGCAAAACGGCCCGTTGGGTCCGTCTCCAGGAATGATCTGGTAAAATTGTACAACCCGGTAATGAGATTAAGAGTCAGACCGATAGAGAAATCCTGCGCCATATCCATACCCGCGCTGACAGACCAGTTACCGACCCCCCCGGACTCCTTCTGAATCCCGGATTGCTGGACATTCTTTTGAACAACCATCCGCGTGATGGTCACGGCCCCGGTAGTTGAATCATAAATTTCATCGTCGAGGCCGACCTGGAAAGGGACATCGTAATTCGCATCGTTATTGAAAAGCGTCGGAATAATCGAACTCCTCGGGTTGAAGCCGTTGAATCCGAGCACCGAATTGAAATCATTGGATCTGTTGTAACCGAAAGCTATCACAAAACTCCCTCGCGTTGTCGGGAAAGGATATACCAGTCCGATATCGGAAAGATTCGTTTGTGATCTGGAGTCGCTGGTGCTGTTTCCGAAATAAGTCGCGTTGTTATCGTAACCGAGAAGGTTTAAGCTGCCGGTCACTTCTGATTGACGCGACTGGGCCAGTCCCGCGGGATTGAAAAGGACCGCGTCAAACCCCTGTGAGAGACCGGTCATCGCATTACCCATCGCGACCGACCTGGCACTGATTCCATAACCGGTTTCAGCCAGACGGAGAGCATCTTCGGGGTATTGGGCGTATACCGTGGCTGAAACAAATAGTGAGAAAGAAAGGAAAACCAGAAATCTGCTTTTCATATTGATACCATCCATCTGACAATTATTCAAACAGGTTCAGGACGGAGATACGAAACGCTCTTTCAGTAGACCAGGCAATGTACCGTCCGAAATATGCCAAAGAGCAGTATCAGTGGCGCGTTCTTCCTCCGCCCGCCGCGCCCGGACTGCTGACACGCGCCGACGACACCGACGTTCTCATCTCAGGTTGGGGCACCGCCCTGTACCCATAACTGGGAGCGCCCTGTTGGAACCGGGGCGCTTCATACCTTGCAACTTGCTGTGCCGGCATCGCATAAGCCGGTCTCTGGCTCAGCACGCGCGTAACCCTCATAACCCTGTAAGTCCTGGGCCGCACTTCCGGCCGGGGCTGCTGGTAGCCGCCATTGTACGATACA
>JAJYJD010000055.1 GCA_021789755.1 Bacteroidota bacterium | reverse complement strand
CCGATCTCGACTTCCTGACTCCCCCGGCGTAGATGATTAGGTTCCTGCTCTTTTTCCGTTTTCTCATGAAATTCAAGTAGAACAACGGCATCGGCACCCCGCGCAGTGACATCATTAATGGGTTGATGTCGTAGACGCACTGCAGAACACCGTGAGGAATTCCGTCTTTCTCGACGATTATGTTCAGCTCAGGGGAGGTGACGTACTTGATGTATTTCGCGGAGAAAGCATATTCTTCTGCGCTCACCGGCAGGAACCGCCAGTTGGACGCGAACGCGTCGTTGTAAACGTCCCGCACTCTTTCCAGCTCTTCGCCCAGATTGTTCAAGTTCAGTTGCCGGGCACGGAAGCCGGACTCGGACGCCGATGAGAAAGTCCCGCCGAAATTGCGTTCGACGAATTGTTTGATGCCGGTGTTTTTTCTTGTGTGAATCTCAAAGGATCTCGTGAAACCCGCACTCGCCAACAGCGATTCGTAATAAGGCGGGTTGTGCGTCTGGAAAAACGCCGGCGGTTTGTCAAATGCTTCTGTCTGCAGCCCTAAATCGGAGTAATGGTTGGGGTTGTACGGTCCCTCCAGGACGGTCGCTCCCATGACTTTGCAATATTGCCCGGCATGTCGGAACAATGCGGATACAGCTTGCGGATCATTTTCGGCCTCGAAGAATCCGAAGAAAGCGATTTTCTCTCCTGCAGATTGCAGGTACAGGCAGTTTATGACGATCGCGGTCCGCGCGACGGCAATTCCGTTTCTCAAACAGAGAAACAACCGAAGTGATGAATTTCTGAAGTACGGGTTTTTGTCGGCGTCTAGAGTGTCTTTTACATACGAGCCGATCGGCGGGATGTAGTACGGATCGCCGGCGTAAATCCGGCCCGACAAATTCAGAAAAGCCCGCTTCAGATTTCCGCCGTCTGCTTCGATAACCTGATATCCCATGTCTGTTTCTCTTTCTCGATCGACTCGATGACGTAGTTGTTGTAAATAAACGACTTGTCCGATTCGTGCAAAACAATTGCCAGGGTCTCATCGGATTTAATGGAATTGTCGAGTGAGCGCGGATGTTCACGGTGGACGAGGAGGTTTCTGTAAGTCATGACGGCGTTTTTTTTGGCAACCCGCACCGTCTCGCGGAGAAGCGATTCGAACTCGTCCTTTGTCATCCATTCGAAAATGTTCGTGAAATTGAATTTCGATATGCTGTCGGGCGGCAGGCTCGCGAAATATTCTCCGCATGAACCTGTCACTAACTCCACGCGGTCGAGGTTTTTCCTGATCCGATCATAATTGTGCTTTCTCAGATACTGCGGTAAACCCTCTTCGAACGGATAGTTGCCGAGAAGTATGTAGGTAAGGAAGCTGCTCTCGCGTGGATTCAGAGAGATGAGCGCTTTTCGTGCCCGCCCGGCGAAGTGATCGCCGAAGGATAAATTCGCCCCAAGCTGCGCGAAGAAGGCCTTCGTGAAGAGAAGACTCATGACGGCCCGGCTCAGAATTACTTTTGTGAGAAACCGCCACCGTAGATTGTTCCACTTCGATTCGAAGATGGACTCGCGTTCGGAAGAATCCTTCGCTTCGAACATGTCGCGGATCGCTCGCTTCCCGATCGTCAGCTTGAGGAGAACCCTTATCATTTGCATATACTTTTCGAATCTGCCCGAGTGGATGATCCCTTTCTCGATTTTGCCTCGTTGTCGGTTCCAGTAGGACTTGCTTGCAGGCGCGAGCCCGTTTCTTATTTTCATGTAGAGCGTGTGGCGCCGCTCGGATGGAGAGACTCCGAGCAGTTCAAGTATCTCGTCATGTTCGAGGCAGCGGAAACAGTTTATCTTCAAATCAAGGAGATAATTCTGATAAGGATTGAGGTCGAGGGCGATGACCTTGCGGGGAGAGTCCGCCAGGAAAGCGAGAACGTTGCATCCGCCCGATGTAATCGAGAATACCGTGTCGTCGCCCGCGATTCCCAGTGCCTCTCGATCCATCGACGGATCTTCCCAGCACTGCGCGTAAAGAATATCTTCGAACACACTTTGTCGTTTGAAAGGATTCATCTCAATCACCGGAATTTGTCGTTGGTCTGCGATCGCTGGTGCCTATGACCGTATGGATTATTGCCCAATCGAAAACCGCCGGAAGACCGATGGCGAGAGCATGGTAGAAATTGTGAGTGAAAGCTGCAACGATGAAGCCGGGGATGAACAACAGGTAAAGCGCGTTGTGGCGAAAGCCGTCACCGTTGAATCTCATTCCCCGGCCCGAGAGAATTGTTGCCCGGATGCTTTTCAAATTCGGGAAGAATGGCGGCGAATGTTTCTCGTATGTCGAGTACTCGGCTCCGAACTTCCAGCGCAGTTCCGCTTCTTCGTACCTGATGAGTCGTGTGTAGTGAAGCAGAAGTAAGACGGGAAGCGAGACTGCGACCGCGGGAAGGATCAGTGCGAATCCGCAGAACGCGGTGAAATCCGCGAGATAAATCGGGTTCCTGCAAAGCGTGTATGGAGGCTCAGTGAGAAGCGTGTCCGTCTGTACGCGGAACGACATCATGCGATGCGAGCTTAACGTGCTCCCCGCCCAGATGCGGAGAGCGCTAGCCGCGACCATGAAGATCGCCGGCGCGAAATATTTCAGATTTTCCGTCCAGCTGCTGCTAATTCCGAGAAGAGAGAGGAGTCCTTCAACCGGCGAGCGGAGATAATTGAACGGCCCGAGAGCAATCAATGCAACCGCGATGACGATACCGAATGAGACGAAGATCCGGTACTCGAACTCAAGGCGCAACGCCGCGTCCCGAAAAGTCTCTTTGCTCTTATTCATGTCGACCCCCGTTTGTCGGAATGTATACTCGCAGTGCATTGGGAACGACGGATATTTCGGCAGGGAGCGTGCCGAGCAGCTCACCGTCCGCCTCGAGCAGTACCGGTTCACTTGAGTCAATCCTGACCGACCGCGCTTTCACGTAAATGAACCGGGACGATTTCAGATGGTTCGCGGAATAAATCTTCGGGAGATTTGCGAGGCGGCTGATCACACTCTTCGTGCAGATCATCAGCACGTCGAGCTTGCCGTCGTCGAACTTCGCATTAGGCGTGAGGTTCATTCCGCCTCCCGTGTGTGTCCCATTCGCAACGACTACCCCGAACATCGGCATTTCGTACATTCCGTCTCCGTCGATTGAAACCCGGATATCGAAGTTCTTCAATGTGAGCGCCAGTTTCAGCGTCGTCAGACCGAAGCCCATGAAGCCGTTTCTCTTCTTGCCGCTGTCTTCGATACTTCTAACGACGTGGCCGCCGATCCCGGCTTGGCATTCGTTCACAAAGTATCGCAGTCTTTGGCTGCCGCCATTTTCCGTCCATCTTATTTTTCCTACTTCAATTACACCCGTGTTCCCGGAGAGTATGACCCTGGCCTGTTCTTCTATGGTCGGCGGCAATCCCAGGCTTTGCGCCAGTCCGCGGCCGGTTCCGCTGCTGATTATTCCAAGCGCGCATGCGGAATTGCCGTCATTCCCGGATGACAACAGCCCGTTTACAATTTCATTTATGGTGCCGTCCCCTCCGACGGCAATGACGGCTTCGTTGCCGTTGCTGGCGGCTTCCCGGGCAATATCGGCAGCTTCGTTTCTCCTCGAGGTCATCCTGACGGTGAGGCTTGAGCCGAAATGCCGCCTGAGCGACTCAATAACGGTTCCGGCAATAATACGGGTTTTGCCGTTGGCGGACACAGGGTTAATTATTGCCGTTATCTCGTGCGGGTTCATTCCATTTCTGTCCTTTGTCGCTGATATTCTACCCGGTCGGCGCGATTGGGATGTCATTCCGGCGTCACGCTTCCGTAAAGAAAGTGCACGGGATGGTAGAGCGTGGCGGTATGAGCAGCTGAATTCATACCCGAGCCGAGGCTACGGTCAGGTTTCGTCGGTTTTGGGACCGGTTGAGGCCGCGCTCATGTCCGATCCAGGAAGCCTAACCTTGATTCTTGGGGTCTCCAAACCTATATTTTTAGGCAAAATTCACGAAACAGCAAGATTTATGGGAGATTATGGCTACTACCACTGAATTCAGACCAGGGCTAACGATCCGTTATAACAACGATCTGTGGACAATTGTAGAGTTTCAACACGTGAACCCCGGCAACTGGCGGGCATTTGTCCGCGCGAAGATGAGAAACCTCAAGACCGGACAGGTGATTGAGAACAGGTTCCGCGCGGGCCAGGATATAGATGTGGTTAGGATCGAGCAGCGCACTTATCAGTATCTCTATCGCGACGGTGACATGCTGGTGTTTATGGACAACGATACATATGACCAGATTCACGTTCCGGAAGACGTCGTCGGTGAAGGAAGCAAGTTCCTCAAAGAGAACGTGAACATACAGATTTTCTTCAACGGCACGGAGATTACAGGCGTCGAGATTCCCATTTTTGTGACTCTCAAGGTCGTGGAAACCGAACCTGGAATCAAAGGCGACAGCGTCAACAACGTGATGAAGGCCGCCAGGATGGAAACCGGCGCGACAGTGAATGTGCCTCTCTTCGTGAACGAGGGAGAAGTTCTCAAAATAGACACGCGCACCGGCGCCTACGTCGAGCGCGTGAAGTAGGCCAGCCGGGAAATCCCGTCGAGGTCCGGTGGTTTGCCGCCTGCGAGCCGGACTGTGGCGGCTTTTCCTGTTTATCGTGGGAATTCCCGCGAGCGGGATCGTTTCTGGACACCTTATCATCGGAGACCAAATGGACCTTAACTACATCAAGAAACTCGTCAAGCTTGTCGACGAGAGCGGGGTAGACGAAATAGAGATTGAGGAAGAAGGGGCGAAGATACGGGTGAGCAAGACCCGCCATAATTCTTCTGCGTCTCCGGTTTTCATCCCTCAGTATATTTCTCAACCACAGCTTTCACCCCAACCGGCTGTCGAACAGAAAGTCGACCCCGCCGCGACGGCGGAAACGGCCGCTGCGCCCAAGGCGGAGGGTAAGAAGCATCACGAAGTTCGTTCCCCGATAGTCGGAACATTTTATAGGGCCCCGGCTCCGAATGCGGATCCATACGTCCAGATCGGCTCGAGCGTACAGGAAGGCACCGTCCTGTGCATCATAGAAGCGATGAAGCTCATGAACGAAATCGAGTCGGATGTCGCAGGCAAGATAGTTCAGACGCTTGTCGAAAACGGACAACCGGTCGAGTACAACCAGCCGCTTTTCCTGATAGAGCCGGCTTGATCAATCATCCGTGAATATTTAGAATTGCGAATGTCGGATTGCGGATTTGAGATTAGAAATACGCAATTCGAAATCCGAAATTAGAGGACTCTATTGTTCAATAAGATACTGATTGCAAACAGGGGCGAAATAGCACTGCGGATCATCAGGACCTGCAGGGAGCTTGGCGTTAAGACCGTGGCGGTCTATTCCGAGGCGGATCATGATTCGTTACACGTCAGGTTTGCGGACGAGGCTGTTTGCATCGGCCCGCCCCCTAGCCGTGAAAGCTACCTGAATATCCCGCGGATCATCGCTGCCGCGGAGATAACGAACGCCGACGCCATCCATCCGGGCTACGGTTTTCTTTCCGAGAACGCCAAGTTCTCCGAAATATGCGAGAGCAGCGGAATAAAATTCATCGGCCCCAGGCCTGAAATGATCACCATGATGGGAGACAAGGCTTCCGCGAAGGAAACGATGCAGAAGGCCGGCGTGCCGGTCATCCCCGGCAGCGACGGAGTTATAGACGACCCGAAGGCCGCCAAAGAGGCAGCCGACTCGATCGGTTACCCGGTGATCGTCAAGGCAACTGCGGGCGGAGGCGGGAAAGGGATGAGGCTTGCCTGGAACCCCGACGAGTTTGACAGGCAGTTCCAGATGGCGCGGACCGAAGCGGAAGCGGCGTTCGGGAATCCCGGCGTGTATATCGAAAAATACGTGGAACAGCCGCGCCATATCGAGATTCAGGTGCTTGGCGACCAGCACGGCGAAGTAATCCATCTCGGCGAGCGGGAGTGTTCCATACAGAGAAGGCATCAGAAACTGATCGAGGAGTCCCCCTCTCCTGCGGTCGATCCAGAACTGCGCGAGCGGATGGGGGCGGCCGCAGTGAAAGGTGCGAAGAGTGTCAAGTACGAAGGTGCCGGCACCATCGAATTCCTCGTCGACAAGTCTAAGAACTTCTATTTCATGGAAATGAACACACGGATCCAGGTCGAGCATCCTGTCACAGAACAGGTCACCGGATTCGATCTCGTAAAGGAGCAAATCGGAATTGCGGCCGGCTCGAAGGTCAGCAGGAGAAAATTGAAGCAGACCGGGCACGCTATCGAATGCCGCATCAATGCCGAAGACCCCTATAAAGACTTCCGCCCCAACCCCGGCACAATCACAGGTTTCCACGTTCCGGGCGGTTACGGCGTGAGGACTGACTCGCACGTGTATGTAGGATACAAAGTCCCGCCGTACTACGATTCACTTCTGGCAAAATTGATAACATTCGGTTCGTCGCGGGACGAGGCTATCGACCGGATGTACAGGGCGCTCGAAGAATTTGTGGTGGAGGGTGTCGCGACAACGATCCCGTTCCACTTGAAGGTGATGAAAGACGAACGGTTCAGGAAAGGAGAGTTCGATACTCACTTCCTGGATTCCTTCAACTTCGCAGACTGAAGAAAAAAACCCCGGACTATAAATCCGAAATTCTGATTTAACCCGGTGATGAAAGTTGGAGGGAATGGATTTATTGATTTGGGATTTTGAGTCTTGAACATTATTTAGCATTCAGAGTTTTTATTTATTTAAAGGAGATGGCATGGAATTTCCTAAAAACCTGAAGTACACCAAAGATCACGAATGGATACGCGTCGAGGGCAGTACGGGCGTGGTCGGCATTACCGAGTATGCGCAGGGTGAGCTTGGCGATGTCGTCTTCGTCGAGATTCCCGCGGTCGGAACGAAGCTTCAGCAGGGAAAACAATTCGGAACGATCGAAGCTGTGAAGACGGTCTCCGATCTTTACGCGCCTGTGAGCGGAGAAATTATCGAGATCAACGAAGCCCTCAAAGACTCACCTGAAGTCGTCAACAAGGAGCCCTACGGCGGCGGATGGATGGTCAAGCTGAAGATCGCCGATGTCGCTGAGCTGAACAGCCTTCTTGACGCGGCGAAGTATCAGGAGATGGTAGGGAAATAGTAGGTAGTAGTAGGTGAATAGTAGGTAGGGAACTAAGGGCCCTGTGCTTACTACCTGCTACCTTCTGCTTACTATCTACTCATAAAACGGAGAATCAGAAGTGGCCTATTATCCGAATACCGACGACGACAGGCGTGACATGCTGGCCGCGATCGGCGTGAAAGATTTTGAAGAGCTCATAAAGGACATCCCGCAGGAAGTCAGGCTGAAAGGCGACCTGAAAATTCCTCCTGCCATGAGTGAGCTTGAAGTGGCGAAGCATCTGGCTTCACTCGCCGGGAAGAACATCAACACTCAGGACTCTGTTTCGTTTCTCGGCGCAGGCGCTTACGATCATTTCATCCCGTCGGCAGTCGGTGCGCTGCTCGGGAGGTCTGAGTTCTACACCGCTTACACACCGTACCAGGCCGAGGTGAGCCAGGGGACGCTGCAGGCGATCTACGAATACCAGACGATGATTTGCCGGCTGACCGGAATGGACGTTTCCAACGCTTCATTATACGATGCTGGCAGCGGGCTGGCTGAGGCTGCGCTTATGGCCGTAGCCCACACGGGACGGAAGAAAATCGTCGCCGCGCATCCGATCCACCCCTTTTATCTGCAGGTTGTCAGGACGTACGTTCACGGCCAGGGATTCGAGATCGTAGAAGTTGCTCCGCGCGACGGAGCCGCAGACATCGTTGCCGTAAAGAAGGCTGTCGACGGTAATACCGCGGCAGTGCTTGTCCAGCAGCCGTCTTTCCTCGGAACGTTGAGCGATGTCTTCGCGCTGGGCGAGGTCGCTCATGCCGGAGGAGCTCTCTACGTTGTGGACGCGTCGCCGATTTCGCTCGGACTCCTCGCGGCTCCCGGAGAATATGGAGCGGATGTGGTAGTGGGAGAAGGACAATCTCTCGGAATTTCACAGAGCCTCGGCGGACCGTTCCTCGGAATATTTGCGGTGAAGGAAGCGCTGATCCGCCGGCTGCCCGGAAGACTCGCCGGAGTGACCGTCGACACCGAAGGTGCCCGCGGGTTCGTCCTGACACTCCAGACGCGTGAACAACAGATCAGGCGCGAGAAGGCTACCTCGAACATCTGCACCAACGAAGGCCTCATGATGCTTGCTTCCACGATTTACATGTCGCTTATGGGCAAGCAGGGAATCCGAGAGGTCGCCGAGCAATCGAGTGCGAAGGCGCACTATCTTGCCGACAAGATCGGAAAACTCCGCGGCTTCGGCGTGAAGTACACACAGCCGTTCTTCAACGAATTTCTGGTTTCGACTCCGGTTCCCGCGAAAACCATTATAGAGGCAGGCCTGTCGAAGAAAATTCTGGCAGGCGTCGATGTTGAGGCGCTGCTTCCTTCCGAGAAAGGTCTGCTCGTTGCGGTGACCGAAAAGCGGACCCGCGCCGAGCTTGATGAATACGTGAGTTTCCTGAAGACTTTTGTGAAGTAAATTTTGAGAAAGCTCCAAGTTACAAGCGCCAGGTTCCAAATAAGCTCCAGAGACAAAATCTCAAACCGACACCCTGTTCATTTTGGGAACTTGGGAATTGAGATTTGGAAATTATTTGAGCTATGGATAAGATACTAATTCTCGATTTCGGCGCGCAGTACACACAGCTCATCGCGCGCCGTGTCCGCGAGCTGAAGGTCCTCAGCCTCGTGGAGAACTTCGATTTCCCGTATGAAAAGATCGTTGAACTCGCGCCAAGGGGGATCATATTATCCGGCGGCCCGTCGAGCGTTTACCAGCCGGGTGCGCCGCTCCCAGATAAGCGGATCTTCGAATCAGGGATTCCGATACTCGGAATCTGCTACGGCCTGCAGGTTATCGCTCATCTTCTGGGGGGTGAGGTCGACAGAGCACCACGCCAGGAGTTCGGGAAGGCTCTTCTCGTGGTCGATGACTCGAAAGACCTCCTGCATGAGATCGGCGACGTATCGAAGGTGTGGATGAGCCACGCCGACAAAGTCACGAAACTGCCCCAGGGGTTTGTCCCCATCGCCCACACCGAGAACTCGCCGATCGCCGCGGTAAAATCCGACCGGCAGAAAATTTTCGGCGTTCAGTTCCACCCCGAAGTCGTGCACACATCGAAGGGTAAGGAAATACTCGGAAATTTCGTCTTCAGAGTCTGCGGGTGCGCCGCCGACTGGGAGCCGGGCAACTTCATCGAAGAGAGCGTACGGGATATCAAATCCAGGGTAGGTAACGAAAAGGTTATCTGCGCAATGAGCGGCGGCGTTGATTCCGCCGTGGCAGCTCTCTTGATCCAGCGCGCCGTCGGCCGCCAGCTGCACGCCGTGCATATCGACAACGGCGTGATGAGGAAAGACGAAAGCAAAAATGTCGTGGAGTATTTCAAGAAGAATTTCGACATAAATCTCCATCACGTCGACGCATCCGAAACGTTTCTGAAGAGACTTCGCGGCATCACCGACCCGGAGAAAAAAAGAAAGATCATCGGCAATACTTTCATAGAGGTCTTCGAAAAGGTCGCGCACGACATAAAAGACGTCCGGTTTCTTGCCCAGGGAACTCTCTATCCGGATGTCATAGAATCCCAATCGCACAAGGGGCCGTCCGCGAAAATAAAGACTCACCATAACGTCGGCGGGTTGCCGGAAGTCATGAAGCTGAAACTGATAGAGCCTTTCAGGCTTCTATTCAAGGACGAAGTGAGGCGGGTCGGCCGGGCGCTCGGAATTTCAAACGAGATCATCCAGCGCCATCCGTTTCCGGGTCCGGGCCTTGCCGTGAGGATATTAAGTGACGTCACACCTGAAAAACTGGAAATTCTGCGACAGGCGGACGAAATCTTCATCGAAGAGATCAGAAAGTACGGAATATACGCCGACATCTGGCAGGCGTTTGCTGTCCTGCTCCCTGTCCAGTCTGTCGGGGTCATGGGTGACGAGCGGACGTACGAATACACTATCGCGCTCCGCGCGGTCACGAGCGAGGACGGGATGACCGCAGATTGGGCCCAGATGCCGTACGATCTCCTCGCAAAAGTCTCGAACCGGATCATCAACGAGGTCCGCGGAGTAAACAGGGTAGTCTACGATATAAGCAGCAAACCTCCGGCGACCATCGAATGGGAGTGATTCTTTGCCTGCAAGGGGTTATAATCCGTTGAGGACAAGAACTTAGAAGATGGGACTGTCGGAGAGATCGAGCGAATCGGCGAGAATCCTGATTGACGAAGCGGTCGGCTTCCTCGGGGAGGACAAGCCTCTTCACGCCATGCAGATCCTGAGAAAAGTCATTGCACGCGATCCCGATTATGCGGACGCATATCTGAAGCTGGCCGAGATTTATATCGGCTTGCGCAGTTACGATGCTGCGGAGAAATTGCTGACGGAAGCTCTGGAGAGAATGCCGGGCGAATACAAGCTCGTGTACGCTCTCGGCAGTTTGTACTTCAACCTCGGAGAAATGGAGCGCGCCCTCCCACTCCTCAGGCAACTCGATTCCTGGCGCAACCCGAGCGTGCACCTGGCCCTTGCCACGATTTTTCTCGAAGAGAATGACTTCCAGGAGGCCGCGTCCGAGGTCAAACTGGTTCTCAGAAGCGATGCAAAATATCCTGATGCGAACGGTTTACTCGGCCGAATTTATCTTAAGCAGAACAACTTCACGAACGCAACAAAATATTTGAAGCGGGAGCTCGCCTTGAACGATTCTTCCGTCGAGTTCCGGCTCGACCTTGCGACCGCTTTCTACCTGCTCGGCGACCTTAAGGAAGCACTCGAAGAGTTTACTCTGCTTATCGACACCGACCCGGAATTTTTCCCGGGGTGGCTCATGTGCGGGAAGATACTGCTCGAACTCGGCAAGCCCGACGAATCGGAGTTTTACCTGACCCGCGCTCTCAGCATCAACCCCAGGAGTGCGGAAGTCCTTCAGGTTCTCGCCAACCTTTACAGTACAATCGGAGAGGTCGAGAAGGCGCGCACGATCTTCGACGAACTGGCAGAAGCCGACGCTATCATCGAGGACGACAGGGAGACCCTCGAACGCATATCACGAATCAACAGGAAGCGGAACCGACGCTGAAATGAGGATCCTGTCCGCGTTTTTGCTGCTGTTCTTAGCATCGAACGCTTTTCCCCAGGCCGTATTCAACCAGACGGATGAGACCAACTACACTCTCGGCCTTCAGAGTTTCAGGCAGGGCGACTATTCAACGGCCTTCCAGTATTTTCGTGAGGTCATGGACGATTCGCTGAACCAGCGCTCGGCTGAATCGTTTTATTACGGCGCGAGAAGTCTTTTCAACCTCAGAAGGTATCAGGAGTCCGTCGATGTCGTCGACACTTTCCTGGCCCACTTCCCCTCCGATGAACACAGGTTCGACATGGTGTACATTCTCGGTGCGAACTACTACGAGCTCGGGAAATACTCGAAGGCTGCGGCGCAATTTGTCGTGGCGGTCGATTCTTCAGGTAACCGGGTCGTAAGGGACCAGGCGGTTGCGAGTCTCCGTACACTCGTTTCCTTCAACCTGAGCTTCGACAACATTGAAAGCCTGTTCGAGATGTGTCGCTCCAGGATGTCGTCCGTCACGGTTGCGATCGGATTTGCGAGAAGGGCATACTTCTCGGATAAACTTGCCGACGCGGACAGGGTTCTTGTGGAATTCAGACAGCGCTATCCGGGAACCGGGATCGGGAGCGGTGAAGTCGGAAAGTGGCTTGAGAGGATCAGCGCGGACAGCTCCCTGAGCCGCGCACCGGCAAAAATCGGAGCGCTTCTGCCTCTCGAATACGGGAGCGGGGTGGGCGACAGGCTTCTCCTCGGAATACAATTGGCGCTCGACAACTACAACGCGACTGCCTCGACGAAAGTCGGTCTGGTGCTCAAGAATTATTCCGGCGTGATGACAAACCTTTTCTCGGATATGTTATCGCTGGCGCAGGATCAGACCGTCAAAGCCGTGATCGGCCCGGTCTACAGCGGCGAGGTCTCGGCTCTCGAAAGTATCGCAAATCAAAATAAGGTTCCGATGATCTCCCCGACAGCCACGCAGGTCGGGCTCACAAAAGGGAATTCGTATGTCTTCCAGGCAAATCCCGATTTCAAAACAAGAGCCGTGGCGATGGCCGATTATGCCGTCAACGTACTTCACGCCAAACGAATTGCCATCCTTGCACCGTCCGACACGTACGGCACAACAATTTCCAAATACTTTGCCCTCAGGCTTGACTCGCTCGGCGTTCCTCCCGTAGCGACTTCCTATTTTGAAAGCGGGTCGACTGATCTTGCAGACCCGATCGGCGAGATCAAGGCGGCGGCCGCACGGCTCGGCGAACCATATGTGAATATAGGTGCGCTGAACGGACAGCAGCAGGAGAAGATCATGCCATTTGTGCCGCCAGCCTTCGTCGATTCAGTCGGACACTCGAACATCAGCATCGATGCGTACGACCTGTTCGGGCGCAACCCGATCCAGATAGCGGACTCGCTCGGCATACCCGACACGCTTCGTGATTCCCTCGGCGTCTTCGATGCCCTGAGATCTCTCGACGCGATTTTCATTCCGTTGACTTCCGCCAAAGATATAGGTGTCATAGGAGCACAACTCGCTTATTACAACGTAAAGACTCAGATCCTCGGCACCGACGATTGGTACGACCTGAACCAGCTTTCCAACAACCAGCTTTACCTCGACGGCATTATTTTCTGCAGCGACACTTATTTCAACACGAGTCTGCCGGCGTATACCGCGGCGACCGACTCGCTCGCACAGATATCCGACGTCGACTTCAACAGGACGGTTTCTTACGGATACGATCTGGCGAACGCGCTTCTGAATGCGATCAAATCGGGGGACACGACCAGGGCGTCGCTGGAGACCGCACTCAGGTCGCAAACCTACGACGGTCTGCACTCGGCGATCTCATTCGAGGAGAACAATTCCAATCACTATCTGCACATACTCCAGTTCAAAAACGGAAATATCATCGACCTTGGCGAAGTAAACGCGAAATAGATACCGCCGGACGGTTCTTGTTTTCAACAAAAGCAGGGGGCTGCGATGTCTGAAAAGGCGAGAACAATTGAAACGGCCAGGCGCACACTGCGCGAGTGGCCCGATAGCGAAAAACCGCGCGAGAAACTCCTCTCGCACGGTGCAACCAAACTTACCGATGTCGAGCTGGTGGCAATACTCCTGAGGACCGGCACAAAGACCAAATCGAGCTCCCGGACGGCGATCGACGTCGCGAGGGAGCTTCTCATGTCGTTCGACAGCTCCTTATCGCTTCTTTCCATGAGGGACGCTCTGGAATTGTCGAGTATCGCCGGCATCGGCAATGTCAAAGCGATAACACTTTCTGCGGCGTTTGAGATAGGAAGGCGAATTCAGAACGCTCCCGCAAGCGACACTCCGCTCCTGAACAATCCGGAAGCCGTACATAAGTTTATCATGAAGGATTTCGCGGGCGAGAAGAGGGAAGTATTCAAGGTCATCGCCCTGAGCACTTCGGGCAAAGTGAAGCGTGTAAAGATGATGACCGAAGGAACGCTCAGTGCGAGTCTTGTCGACGCACGTGCCGTTTTCAAGTTCGCAATACTCGAGGATGCCGCCAGCATAATCGTCGTGCACAACCACCCGAGCGGAAAGCTCGATCCGAGCAAGGAGGATATCCAGATCACGAAGGACCTGGTTTATTCAGGAGAGTTTCTCGATATACCGCTTCACGACCATCTGATCGTGGGTCCGACGGGTTACTTGAGCATGAAGAACGCAGGATACGTCTGAATTTTACGAGATGTGCGGGGCATTGGGAAAGCCCGTTGCCCCGTCTATGAGCGTAAACTTCGTGTTCATGGTTGGAATCAAAAAAACCAGCTCTTCCGCTGATGACCCACGCGTTCCCTGAAGCAACATCGGAGACATCCCATCCTCCCGAGGGGAATGCGAGCTTTACCGTGGTGTTTCGCCCTTCACTTGGAAGAGTGCGACGGTTCACGACGTAAAAGTAGTCACAGCCAGAGCCGGTAAAATGACCCGTCTCCACATACACGGTTTCTCCGGAAATGCTTGTCGTGACGTTTGATATTTTACCTGCCCACGTACCGGAAGTCAATCCCGTCCCCCAACTTTTCGTTCCCTGCCATGTGAGGGGCGCGAGAATAGAGCCGATTGCAGCCAGCTTCACATTCAAGGCTGATAACTCATTCCATTTCTCACAATAGCCGGTATAAACGTTTTCGCTATAGAGACTAGTGGAATCGTTGTTGTTCCAACATGAAATGGATTCAATATTACTCCAGTGATTGTGTTTGAGTCCATCCGGTGATAGAGCCTTCGATACCAACCCAGGATAGAACAACTCTTGATCGGTACGTTCCGGATTGCCCGTGTACGGATATGCGAGGATTGCCTTTGCTCCGTAAGCCAAAGCCGTGTTTACCAAAGCCCGCAGCTCGATCGCCGTAGGAGGCCGCCAATGATATGGGTCCTCAGTCCACCGGTATCGTCCAGTGCTGCGATGAAAAGAACCATCCAAATGGGGTGAAAACCAGAATTGAACAGTGGGAGAAGCCCTACTTGTCAATTCTGCAGCCACCTTGAAATTAGCATCTATGACATTATTGAATTGGGTCTGCATCTTAGAGATATAGTCGGCGTCTGAGACATAAGGAGCGACCCCTTGCCAATCGTCTATCAGACCTTGATAATAAGCGTCCCTAAACGAAGGTGATGGGATGTCGGCGTCGATAAGCGGGCCCGACTCATAGATTGTCTCACACGGCTGAGCCTCCTGCAGGAATCGATTAAAAATGATACTATTTTGCGCCCAGAATGTCTCTGTGATCCCTCTGCCGCGGAAGGAGCCTTGACCAAATATACCTTTCAATATTCTGTCAACATAGTGGTACGGCAGAAAGGATGGCACAAATGGCTCATCCCGCAGGTAGAGGCGCTGTACCAAATTTACTGAGTTGTATCGAGGGTGATTTACGTAGTCATTGACATCAATACTTATGGTGGTATCATAGACTCCAGCAAACAGGTTCAATGACACATCATCGTCCACGTCGACATAGTCAAGCCACGTGTTAACGTTGCCGTACCAGTAAACGCTGATGTCTATGTGGCTGATAGCAGGAGTAGCAGTCGTCACGTGAGGACGGCCAGCCTTGACGTCAACGTGCTGGGTTGCCGCTTGCTGTGGAATTGTGAATGATTTCCTAAAGATTTGATAAGTGTTTGTTGTGGTAAAGCTGTCCTCGGTGACTGTCTTAATCGAATCATACAGGACATTCCTATTGTTATCGAGTCCCTTAACGTGTAGAGTCACGACGTTCCACGATGGGTTTGATTTGTCACCGATTTTCAGCCGGAATGTGGCAATGTAGTTCGTGTGCCCGTAATAAAACGTGCTATCAGGTACCGGAGTACTGACCATGTAGCCGGGGGAATCCAACCCTCTTTGGCAAACCCACGTCGTATCTGCTCTCGAACCGGTTGCACGTGTTGCAAAATAATTCCGGCTCCAGTCGCCGGATTGCAGTGGCAATGCTTCTGCTTCGTAGCGCATGTGTTGAGCTGTGGACACCAAGTCGAGGTTTGCCCTGATTGAAATTACTTTAAAACCCACCGTATTTGTATCAGGTCCAATATGTTCATTTGCGACTCCGGTATATCCCTGCACCCAGTTTATACCTAGAGAATCGCGCATCTGCCCGTAGACAGCCTTCGCATCTCCGAACATTATCATGCCCCGCGGAATGTCCGTCTGCTGCGCAAAGACAAGTCTGGGTAAGACTAAAGAGATTGTTAATGTTGCCGCATAGATGCTCCCCTCGATAGCTCTAAACAGGAAGCAGCCCGCGGCCTGTAAGAAGGTAGAGTTCTTC